>CALFIU010000096.1 GCA_937877455.1 uncultured Bacteroidales bacterium | reverse complement strand
AAAATGTCAAGTTTTTTTTTTTTTTGTATATTAGATTTTACATAATTATATTAAGTAACTATGTTTCAAGTTTTTTAATATTTGTTAATATTTGTTAATTAACAAATATTAACATTAGGATAGGGTAAGGAAATTTGATATTAGTGTTGGAATTTTGAACAGACTTTAGTATTTGAGTGATAAATCTTATTGGTAAAAGATGATAAGTTGAATTTTAGTTCTTAAAATTTTGCTTGTTTTGTTTACTTATAGCAAAAATAATAACAATTTGTTGTATATTAATTACCTATTTTTGTGTAATATTAGTCATAATTAAATATTGAAAGGTATAAAAAAAAGGTGCAAAAATACTTGCACCTTTTTTTTAATGGGTAGATTGTACTTTTATTCGTCTTTTAATGGTGTTCCATCAGCCATTGGCATTTGGTTTTGGATAATGTGGATTAAGTCAATTATAGTCCAAATTCCACAACCACCTAATGTTATCAGTTGAAGCCACCAATTGGAGTAGCCCATCAATAGACGATGGATGCCAAATGAACCAGCGAATATTGTAACGAGTATAGCTACTGTTTTGCCAATGGGTTCTTTTGAACCTCCGTTGTTTATTTTTATTTCTTCTGCCATAATTAAAAAAATAAGAGTTAATGTATTTGTTAATTGTTTTAATCATTTTTACAACCACCGCGAAACTGCAACTTCACCAACGGCAAAAAACAATGCAACTAAGATAAAATATTTCCATAGTGGGATTGCATTTGCAGCTTGTGCCACTTGATGTACAAACGCTTCCCCGTGCTTGTCAATAGTTTTTACCGAGCATACATTGAGATTTTCTATCTGCGATTGTAAGTCGTCTGCGGTGTAAAAACTTAGTTCAGATTCGGCTCTGTTGTAATTATATGCAATAGCATCAATAGTATTACCGTCTGCGCAAATATAATAAAAACCGGGATTATTGATGTTGTTTTCGTTAAATATTTTCACATTTCCGCTACCGTCAGTGGTAGAAATTCGAGGAATAAACTCATTACCAGTTTCTTGACTTTTAATAATTATTCTTGTAGCATCAGTTATTTCGTTGATTTTTACGTCAATAGGACTATTGTTTCCTATTGTGCAGTATGTTTGTTGTTTAACGTCAGTAATTGCGGCTGCGTTGTAAATTAGTGGCACAAATAATCTATGGGTAGCTATATTGCCTGATTTTTCATCTATTGGGCAATAGAATATATAAACTTTTCCAGCGCGATAGTTGTTAGACGTTAGCATTTTTTTGTAAGTACTACTTTCTAATATTATTTCTTCGTTTGTGTATGCGTTTGACATTGAGTTAAAATGCTGTTTTATAACTGGCAAATCTGCGTTTTCTGGTATTTCTTTGATAGCGTTTTTCAGTAGTCGCGATTGTGTGTTTATTTTTGCTATTTTGCATTTTACGGTGTCGCGCGAAATTATAGCGTTGCACATTAGAGAGTTTAGTAAATAATTGTAGTCTTGAATATTACCGTCAAAATCAGGTACAAATATCAAGTTACCTCCAAGGGCAGTGAAGTTTTGTAGTGCAGAGGCAACGTTTTTGCTAATGCTTTTGGGTTGTGCGAGTATTATTGTTTGAAAATTGTCTATATTTATTTTGTTGATTTCGTTTTCGTTGATGCGTTGAAGGTTAAAATCTGAATCATTTTTAAACATTGCATCGAAATATTTTTCTGCATTTCCTACTATTAAACCAACTTTTTTTTCTTGTTCTATTTTGTATGAAAAATAAAGTTTATTATCGTAATCTATTGGCGAATCAGATGTTTCCACATTGCCGCATACAATTCCTTTATCTGTGTTTATATATTTTATTTCTAATTCTTTACGTTCACCTGCTAAAATATCGAATGTTGTGGCTGCTTTTTGTTTGCCGTTTATTATAAGTTTTAGTGGTAGGTTTGTGAGATTGTTGTTAGAAAAATTTTTTATGTATATTTTCAAATTTTCTTGCCCACTTGCACGTCTGAAAGGTGTATCAAATACGCAACTATCTATAAATATGTTATTAACATTGTCGCTTTGTATGGGTACGAGGTTAAGATTTAGAGTAGAATCAGGTGTAAGATTGTTAAAATCGCAAATGTTTTTTTGAAAGTCCGAAACTAAATATATATTTTTTCCTAATCCGTCAGGTATTTCTGCAAGACTTAGGTTTGATTTTGCTTTATTTATAATTTGCGACAATGAAGGTACGTTTGGCGAAAGTTCTGTTTCTTGTAAAAAACGTTTTATTGTTTCTATTTTTGCTGTTCGATTGTGCTTTTGTTCAAAATCGTTGGTTATAAATATAAAATCGGTGTTTGGAGGATATGCTTCGGTTATTTGTAATATTTTACTTTTTGCTGTTTCTAAGCCTCCAACCAATCCTCCTGCTTGCATACTTAAAGAATTGTCGAGATATATAATTGGTGGTGCTTGCATTGACGATTGTGTTGGTTGAGATGCCGTGTTTCGTATAGGTCCTGCAAAAGCAATAACAAGACATACCAAAATTAATATCCGCAACGCCAATAACAACAAATGTTTTAATTGTGAACGTCGGTGGGTTGCACTTTTTATATTTTCTAAAAACCTTGTGTCGCTAAAATATACAATTTTGTAGCGACGAAAATTAAACAAATGTATCACCACAGGTATTAATGCTACTAAACCTGCATATAAAAACAGCGGATAAAGAAACGACATTACAAGTCAAATTTTACTTAGCAAGCTGTTTTTGAACTAAGGAAATTATGGATTCTGTCCATGGTGCAGACGAACAAACCACCTTGTCGAATATTTCGTCAGGATTTTTTGAAATTACTGGATATAAGTCAAATAGACCATCTATTCCATCTTGAATATATCTTACAATGTCATCATCTGACGAAAAACTGGATATTGGTTTGTAGTGTGGAAATTCTATACCTACACCGCCTCTAAACGATGTGTAATTTTGTTCAGGACCGCTTACCCAATTACCAAGGTGGTGTTTAAAAAACTTTAGATATTGCGTACGCAATTGTGGGTTGACACCGTTGGTGCGTACCAACACATTTACTCCCACGTGAGAATATTGCATATCGGGTAAAGTTTCTTTTTTAAAAAAACCAGAATTAAAGCCGAATACGTATGTCATTTCTCCGCGGACAAAGCCCAAACCGTAAAAATACCATTCATCACTTATGCGCTGATGAGTGTATTTACCGAGCCTTACGCGGTAATAATCTCGTATGCGCGCCATTACTTTACGGCGTCTTTCTTTTATTTCTTCGTTTTCGAACATAGCGGTGTATTTTTTCAAAAATCAAAATTATTAAAACATTTTGTAAATATACAATTTTTTTAATAATTTTTTTACAAAAAAATATTTCTACTTTTTATTGCTCAAATCTCTTGCCAAAACATATCATCAATGTCTTAAAAACTATTGGTTTTGTAAAAAACATAATCTATTTATCTCTGCTAATATAAAAAAATCAGTGGAGAAAAAATTGACAAATTACAAATTTTGTTACTATTTAACTTTTTCTACCGTTTTTTTGCACTTCTTTTCTCAAAAATCCGTTTAGATTTTTATCTGTATATTTATAGTTTAATTGTCTGTAACACAAATATTTAGTCTTTTGAAAAACTTTGATTTTCTTTTGATGCGCTTGTTTACCCTTAGTTGAGCGTAGTATTTTGCAGAAAAATTTTACTAACCAAAATTTGTAACAAAATGAAAAGGCAATCCAAAACATCAAAGCATTTCCGCATTCTGTTCTTAATGTTTGCGGCGTTGGTTTGGGCGGGCGCGGCTTCTGCTCAAATCCAGGTGCGTGGTACTGTTCACGACGTTCATGGCGAAGCTATTATAGGCGCGACAGTCGTTGAGTACGGCACAACAAATGGCACCATCACTGACCTCGAAGGCAATTTTTCACTTTCCGTCCCAGATGGTGCGCAACTCCAAATCTTTTACATCGGCTACGAGACTCAACTCGTTAACGCTCAGCCGAATCTGAACATCACACTCTCCGAAAACAACAAGGAGCTCGATGAAGTTGTGGTGATCGGCTACGGCGCAGTCAAGAAATCGGACGCAACCGGCTCTGTGGCGACCCTCGAAGCCGACCCAAAGATGAAAGGCGTTGCAACAACAGCCGACGACATGCTTGTAGGCAAAATTGCAGGCGTCAATGTAGTAAACGGCGGCGGCTCTGCCAACGGCGGCTCCACGATTCGCATCCGTGGCGGCTCGTCCCTCTCGGCAAGCAACGACCCGCTCATCATTCTCGATGGCGTGTATCTCGACAATTCGGGCATCGGTGGCGTTGGCAACATGCTTTCTACAATCGACCCCAACGACATCGAAACTTTCACAGTATTGAAAGACGCCTCTGCAACTGCAATCTACGGCAGCCGCGCTTCCAACGGTGTAATCATCATCACCACCAAAAAAGGCAAGGCGGGCAGCGTAAAAATCTCTTACGACGGCAATGTGTCGGTATCAAAGGTGAAGAAAACCATCGACGTGCTCGACGGCAACGAGTACCGCGACTTCATCCGCAACACTTTCAAAGGCGCGTCCAACCAGTCTGAAGTTTATACAAAAGCTGGACTTGACCCCGTTACCGGCGACGCTCTCTATGATTACAACACTGACTGGCAGGACGAAATCTACCGCACCGCCGTCAGCACCGAACACAACATCAGCGTGCTGGGCTCTGTGAAAGAAACGATGCCATACCGCGTGTCGCTCGGCTTCACTGATGCCAACGGCGTTCAGGACGGCGACCACAACCGCCGCTACACTGGCAATATCTCTCTGAATCCCAAGTTCTTGAACGACCGCTTGAAACTCAATTTCAACGCCAAGGGCATGATAATCCACAGCGATTTTGCAGCCGGAGCAATTGGCAACGCGGTATATTACGACCCGACAAAGCCGATTTATGCCTATGGAAGCCCATACCTCGGATATTGGAGCTGGACAGGCATCGGCGACCCCTACGACCGCGAATGGGGCACGTCCTACAATGACGCCAAAAACAACTACAACAAGTTTGGCGCAGGTCCAAACCCCGTGTCAAAAATCGACCTCAACGACAACACAGCCGATGTCAAGAATTTCATAGGCAGCGCACAGTTGGAATACAATTTCAAATATGTCAACGGCCTTAAATTCAACTACAACCTTTCAATCGACGCCTCCAACAGCGACGGCGAGACTGTAAACGTCATTGGCAAGCCCGAACTGTTTGCCGGCTCCAACATGAGCGACCGCAACGAATGGGAGCAAAAACGCCGCAATTCGCAGATGGACGCATATTTGACATACGCCCACGACCTTCCGTCGATTAAGAGCAAGTTTGACGTAATGGCGGGCTACTCCTGGCAACACTATCATGTTGAGGGCGACAGTTGGTACTACGCCTACACCCCGATAGACCCGGACGGCGCGCTCGATGCCGACAATCAGAAATTCGACAACGACCTGAGCAACCTCACGATGAACTTCTATGAAAACGAGCATTACATCGTGTCGTTCTTCGGACGTGCAAACTATTCCTACAACGACCGCTACCTCCTTACATTCACACTCAGGGACGACGGCTCGTCAAGGTTCAGCAAGAACAACCGTTGGGGACTATTCCCGTCGGCGGCATTCGCATGGAGGGTTTCGCAGGAAAATTTCATGGAAAACCAAAACCTTTTCTCTAACATGAAACTCCGCCTCGGCTGGGGCAAGACCGGTCAACAGGACATCAACCAGGGCGACTATCCTTTCCTTTCCACATACTCTTATTCTACTTCCACTTCTGCAAGCTATTACCGCAACGGCAAGTGGGTGAGCCTCCTGAAACCGGGCGCGTACAACGAGGACCTCAAATGGGAGACAACGACCACATGGAACGCCGGACTTGACTTCGGAATGTTCAATGACCGTCTGACAGCATCGCTCGACTACTACTACCGCGAGACCACAGACCTCATCAACACCGAGGCAAAGACTCCGTCCGGCACAAACTTCGCCGAATATGTAGTCTCCAACATCGGAACGCTCACAAACACAGGTGTGGAAATCACCCTCGGCGGCATGCCTATTGCCAAGAAAGACCTCCAGTGGCGTATCGACGCAAACCTCGCATTCAACAAGAATGAAATCACAAAACTATCTTCGGGCGCGGAGGACACCGACGTAAGGCGTTTTGAGCGCACGTCGGACGGCGACGGCGCAACAACAATCAAAGCCCACGCCGTCAACCAGCACGCCGGCATGTTCTATGTGTTCCAACAGGTTTACGGAGCCGACGGCAAGCCCATCGAGGGTGCCTACATCGACCGCAACGGCGACGGCTCAATCAACGAAGGCGACCTCTATTTCTATCACAACGCCGACCCGAAGATGACTTTCGGCATCTCCACAAAACTCCAGTATAAGGATTTTGACTTCTCAATCGCCGGACACGGCAGCTTCGGCAACTGGATGTATAACGGCGTTGCAGCCAACAGCGCGGCTCTCGCTCCAAACAGCGTCTATGCCGTAAGCGCACTCACCAACAAGACTAAATCGGCTTTCGAGACCAACTTCCAGGAGGCGCAGGTTTTGTCGGACTACTACATACAACTCGCTTCGTTCTTCCGCATCGACAACATTACGCTTGGATACAGTTTCAGCAATGTATTCGACAAAATTGGCGGACGTGTTTACTTCACGGTTCAAAACCCGTTTGTATTCACCAAATACGACGGCCTCGACCCGGAAATTTCGGGCGGCGTGGACAACAGTTTCTATCCGCGCCCTGTTACTTTCTTGCTCGGCCTCAACTTGAATTTCTAACCCTAAGAACAACATAATATCATGAAAAAGCATAATATCATCATATCAGCGGCGTTGGTTTCGGGAATGTTAGTCGAAGCCTGTGTCAACGACTTGGACGTCGAGCCGCTCACACCATCTGTGGTTACTTCAGCCACCGCGTGGAACAACGACACTGCGGCAGAATGTTTCCTTGCAAAGATTTATTCCGCATTCGCCATCAACGGACAGGACGGCCCCGGCAACAGCGACGCCAACGACATAGTGGGTGCAGACCAGGGCGAGGCAACTTTCATCCGCTCCTACTGGAATCTTCAGGAACTATCCTCCGACGAGGCAAAGTGCAGCTGGGGCGATGAGGCTCTCAATGGGCTCAACTACAGCAACTGGGGCCCGACAAACCGTTTCATAATGCTCAACTACGACCGCCTATATGTAAACATCGCATTTTGCAACGAGTTTCTTCATTCCACATCCGACGACGGCGGCAAGATGAGCGAATACCGCGCCGAGGCGAGGGTTTTGCGTGCGTTCAGCTACTATGTGCTGATGGATTTGTACGGAAACATTCCATTCACCGACGAAAATTCGGGCATTGGCGCATACCTTCCCGAACAGCAAGGCAGGGCGTATTTCTTCCAGTGGATAGAATCGGAACTCAAAGACGTCGTTGCATCCGGCGCATTGCCCGAAAAGTCAACAGCCAACTATGGCAAAGTAAACAAATACGTAGCGGAGATGATCCTGGCAAACCTCTACATCAACGCCGAAGTGTATGGACAAGGCGACCATTACGCCGACGCAGCGACATACCTTGCGGACATCATCGACAACGGCGGATACATTCTGGAACCCAACTACCAACACAATTTCAACGCTGACAACAACCTTTCGTCGGAAATCATCTTCCCGATTATCTTTGACGGACTTTATGCTCAGAGTTTCGGCGGCACCACGTATGTAATCAAATCCGCACTGGGAAAGGACATGCAGATTTCTACTTATGGCGTGGACGACGCATGGGAAGGCAACCGCGCACCACAAGACTTGAGCAGCATTTTTGAATCGGGCGACACACGCGCACTCTTCTATAAAGAAAACCGCACCCAGGACATGTCAGACAACACCTCATACAAGAGCGGATGGACTGTGGTGAAATTCAACAACCTCACCCGCGACGGACAGTCGGGCTCAAACCCCGCTTTCGCCGACACCGACTTCCCGTTCTACCGCCTTGCTGACGCTTACTAGCTCTATGTGGAGTCTGTACTCAAAGGCGCAGGCGACGCTGGTAAAGCCGTTGGCCTCTATAACCAAATCCAAGAACGTGCATTTGGAGACAAGAGCCACAACATCGGTTCGCTCTCAGAAATCGACGCCGACAAACTCCTTGACGAGCGCGCACGCGAACTCTATTGGGAAGGACACCGCCGCACCGACCTCATCCGTTTCGGCAAGTTCCTCACAAAGTCATGGGCTTGGAAAGGCGGCAACGTGTCGGGCGTCAACTCAATCGACAGCAAATACCTCCTGTTCCCATTGCCATCAACCGACGTCTCGGCAAATTCAAACCTCAAACAGAATGATGGTTATTAAGAGTTGAAAATTGAAAATTGTCAATTATAAAAACGAAAATAAAATGAAAGCATTAAGATATATTTCATCAGTCGTGGCGGCAGCCACCTTGTTTGCCGCCTGTGAGAAGCAGGACGACGACATGCCGAAAATCGACATTGAGGCAAGCACAGCCCCAGTTCTCGCAACTATGTCAGACGCCATCGACGGCAGCGAGGAGGCGTACACATTCTATTTCACGCCCGGAAAGTTTGTTGTTGATGGTCAGGAAGTGACACTCGGCGCAAAGGACAACCGCACACAATACGCGCTTCAAGTTGACTTGGAAAACGGCGATTTCTCGTCGCCAGCCACTATCGAAAAGCAAAACTACGATAGCACAGACAAGTTCACAGTCAACTACGACGCAATTTGCAGCGCGGTATGCAACTGGAACACCGAACTGGCATCCCCGGTGAAATCATGGACAGGCAACCTCCAATACCGCGTCCTAATCCTCCCTGGCTCTAATACCGCCGACGGATTCGCCTCCAAGCCCATCACCGTGCCTACCGTAATCAAGTATGTTGACCCGAATCCAAGGTTCTACATCTGCAACAACGCCGGCTGGGACGATGTACGCCTCTACGCCTGGGGCGACGAAAACGACGCGATAGGCACATGGCCAGGCTTGGAACCGACGGAGACAGTGGAAGTAAACGGCAAGACATATTACGCCTTCGACATCAAGGAAAAGCTCGGCAGCAAAAATGAACACCTCATCGCCAACAACAATGACAATGGCATGCAAATCAACGACATCTTTGTTGGCGTGTTCAGCACATCAGTTTATGTCACAATCAACGAAGACCTCACTTTCACCATCGACAGCGAGACGTCCTCACAGCCTGAACCTGAGCCAGAACCAATCGACGACTCCAACTTGCCCGAATACGTGAAAGCCACTGTTTCAGGCAGCAAAGTGATTGTTGAAACCGACAAGGACATTGTATTGTATGTTTGGGCATGGAACGACACCGAAGGCCTGGGACAACTCACCGAGGCTGGCTGGCCGGGCGACAAACTTACATTGACGAGCAGCAATGACGGCAAATTCACCTACGAATACGATTTCACCGCCGCGCCCGCCATTCCCGAATCTTTCATCATCAGCACCGACAACGACGTTAAATTCTTCGACGGCGTACCATTCACCGACGGCGCATCTTACGATTGGAACAAGTCCGACAAACCCGAACCAGAACCCGTTGACCCCGAACTGTTGAAAAATCTCACCTTCACATTCAAGACCGACACAGAAGGCGACTACTACGTCTGGGCATGGGGCGGCGACTATGGCGGCGACGAATTCACAGAATCCGGCTCATGGCCGGGCGACAAACTCGAACTCAAAAGCAGTGAAAATGGCGAATACATCTACGGCTATTCTTTCACGAAAACACCGGGCATCCTGCCTACAAACATAATAATCTCCACCGACGGCGGCGATACGAAGATTTACGACGGCGTGGAGTTCGAGAACGGAAAAGAATATTAGCATAAAGTAATTCTCATAATTTTAGTGTAATTGGATTAAAAAATTATTTTTAGTAGATTTAATTGTTTTTGATAAAGAATGACGGTCGGACTGTGAAGCTCCGGCCGTTATTTTTCTTTTTTGGGTATTATGGAGTTTAGATTTCATGGTGTGGTTTATGATGATATTATACTAATAATCAAGATGTTAGAATTTTAATATGGTTTGATTTTCCTTTGATGCTGTTGCATAACGCATATTCCGACTATATTTTTGTGAAAAATATTAATGGACTCAAAAACTATTGTAATTATGAAAAAAATCTTTTCAATCTTTGCTATTGCGCTGTTGATTTCATCATGCGCTTGCAACAAGGACAACGACAGCGTGTCGGAGATTACCGACACCAACAATCAGGAACAGCAGGACGCTGAAACCGGCGACGCCTTCCCGGTCGCCACGGGCAGGAACCACGTAATCTACGAACTCAACACAGGTTCGTTCACGACCGAAGGCACATTCAATGCCGCCGGAGAAAAGCTCCAAGACTTGAAGGACCTCGGCATCGACATCGTGTGGCTCATGCCAATCTATCCGCGTGGTGGCGGAATAAACAGCCCCTACGCCGCCACAGACTTCAAGGCGACAAACCCGCAATACGGTTCAATCGCCGACCTCAAGGCCTTCGTCTCAAAGGCTCACTCTCTCGGCATGGAGGTATGGCTCGACTGGGTGCCAAACCACACCGCGACCGACGCCAAATGGGTTACTTCAAACCCCGAATTCTACAAAACTAAGAATGGCAGCATGGTACACCCGAACAACTACGGCGATGTCTATCAGCTCGACTACTCCAACCTCGACCTCGCTGCGGCGATGACCGACTGCCTGAAATTCTGGGTCGATGAGGCTGACGTAGATGGATTCCGCTGTGATTACGTAAGTTCGCCCGAAATTCCGGCAACCTACTGGGCGTCTGCAATCCCCGAAGTAAAGAACCACAAGGCGGGCAAGACCATCACATTCCTTGCCGAGGGCGACTTGACCAATTCTAACAACCGTGGACTTGTAACCACAGGGTTTGAATACGACTATGCGTGGGATTTCCAAGAAAGCGGGCTATATAAGACCGTCGGCAAGGGCATCAGCGGCTCGTCGCTCCAAAAAGTCTGTGAAAGCATGCTCTCCGCCACCGAGACTATCAAGCCAATAACCCGCATGATTTACCTCACTAACCACGACCAGAACTACAACGACGGCGGGCATCTGATTTCGGACATTTACGGCGAAAATGTCTATCCGCTCACAGCGTTGATTTTCACATTCAAAGGCATGCCGCTCGTTTACAACGGACAGGAAGTAGGCGGCAAGCAAATCCTCGATTATTTCAACGACACAAAAATCAAGTGGAGCGACCGCGACGAAAAGATGTTCAATATCATCAAGAATATTGCTAAAATCAAACACTCAAATCCGGCTCTGACCGAGGACGCGGCGATTGTTGTCAATAAGACCGACAACTCTCAGGCATTCGCCTACACCCGTGGCAGCGGCAACAATGCCGTAATCACCATCATCAACCTCGGCACGTCCGACATTACAGTTTCTGTGTCAGGCTTGACCCCCGGCGTTTACACAACCAAATACACTGGCGGCAGCGACATCGAGAAATCATCGGAAAAAGTTGCCGAAACCCAGTCTTTCACCGTTGCCAAAAAGGGCTTCGTGGTGCTGGCGAAGTAATGTTATATTTTATTGTTCATTCCATGTTGGGACGCGCGTGCAAATGTGTGTCCCTTTTTCATAATGCCGCCACAGACTCCTCGAATGTGTCCTTATCCACAGCCTTTGAACGGATTTTGGAACGGTAGGTGTAGATTGTCGTGATTGAGGAGCGGAGGATGGAGGCGATTTGCTTGTTGTCTGTAAAACCCAACCTCAGCAGCGCGAGGATGCGGAGTTCTGTGGTCAAAGAGCCTTCCTTTACATTGATTTTGGAATCAGGCTTAAGCAGGCGGTTCACTTTCTCGTTGAAGTCGGGGAAAAGGGTGAGGAAGGCCTCGTCAAAATTGTCGTAGAAGAGTTTGGTGTTTTCATTGATGAAATCCTCGTTTTTCATTTCGGCGTATAGCTCCGCCATCTTTTTTTCGCGTGCAAGTTTGTTGACTGCTTTGTGTTTTTGGATGTCGTTTTCTATTATTTGGGAGCATACCGCCATGAACCTGCCGATGTATTCGTCCTTGATTTTGTTGGATTCGTTGAGCGAAGCATTGGTGTCTTTTAGTTGGAGCATCGCGGTGTCGAGTTCCTTGTTCATTATTGTAATGCGATGGTTTGCAATGGCGTAGCATTTGTTTTTCTTTATGATTTTAATCGTCAGGAATACGAGCGCGGCGGCTATGATGGATATTAGGACAAGGAAAATCAGCGTCCTTTTATACACATCTTTCTTCTGGTCGGCGTAAGAAGTGATGATTTTATTCAATATGCTGGCTATCTGTACGTTGCGAAGACGCGAGCCGTAGAAGTTGGCGCAGTCGGAACATACCATGAGGTAGTTGAACGCGCGGTCGTAGTCGCCTTTGTCGAACAGGATTTCGGCAAGGTGGCGGAGGCTGCTGTTTTCGATGATTGCGTTTTCGAGGTCGTTCTCGGCTGAAAGCAAGTAGTATTTTTCAGCATTTTCCATGTCGCCGTCCATTTGGTAATAAAAAGCCAATGTGCTGATTATTATCGAATAAGTCCGGCTGTCGGGTTTGTTGTTGTCGAGGTATTTGAGGAGGATTTTTTCTGCATTCTTGAAGTCCTTGTCCTCGGCTGCGATGACGGCACTGGAAAATGCGTGTTCGTAACTTTTTTGGTCGGCGTATTCGAGGATTTTTTTGTGGTAGAACACTGTGCTGTCCCTCATTTGGTAGAACATCGATGAATTTTCGGTAAATTCGGAGTTGTAGAGGAAAAGGTCTGCTTTCTTTGCGAAGTATGCGGTTTTCAGGTTGTTGGAAGCGGAGTCCGGGTTGATTTTCATCAACTCTGCGGTCGCCTCCTGGAAGTGGCCGGCTACTGCAAGGATGTGTACATATTTGAGAAGGCAGTCATACAGTTTTTCCTTGTCGGGCGAGTTTTGGACGAGTTTGAGGTTTTGGGTGATGTATTTATATGCAGAGTCATATTTGAACGACATGTACTCGGCATAGAGCCGGTCGTTAAAGCCATAGTTTTTCTCGCCCTCCGACAAGACGGCGATGCGGTTCTGCTTGTTAGTTATTATTTTGTTGAAGTCGCTGGTTATCGCGTCAAGTTTTGTGTAGTCTTGGGCGTACCCGCTCAGCGGCACAATTATCGCCACAAGAAATAGTTTGAGTCTTCTCATAGTGTCAGTTTTGGATTTTTACGGCGTAAAGGTATATGTTTTTTTTCAACAAGACAAAATTGAGGTGGGATTCATTGCCAACTGATTGTAATTATCTATATCTCATTTTTGCCATTTTTGAAATTTAAAATTTTGAAGTATTATTGTGTAAAAAGTTAAAACAAAAACTTCCAACTATTGTTATTTCTATGGGGAGAGTGTTAATGTCATAAAAATACAAATTCAAGCGATTCTGTAAGACAATTGTTGCAATATGGGTTATTTGAAATTTTTTTTTTCAAAAAAATAGACGTTTAATTTGCGAATACTTTTTTTTTGCTAAGATTGGAGCGAAATTAATAATTTAAAAATATCATTATGGATACCGAAGTAGCAATTATTGTAATAATTGCGTTTGTAATAATTGTGTTTAAATTTTCCAAAAATGTTGACAAAAATAGTAATAAAGATGGTGGTGGCGGCTATTATTATAGCGATTCTTCTATAGGTAATCACACTGCCAACGACTACCAAAATAATTCGCACGATGGCGACAGCGGTAGTTCTGATGGTGGTGGCTCAGACGGTGGTGGCTCAGACGGTGGCAGCAGTTGTGGAAGTAGTTGTAGTAGTTGTAGTAGTTGTAGTAGTTGTAGTAGTTGTGGCAGTGGTTGTTCTTAGATTGTTTTCCAACATTATGGATTTGGTGCATAGAAATCATGTTCATAACCGAATGCTACAGCAGGACATCCACGACAAAAACGCAATAGTTCACATTTGCTGCATTTGGCAAAGTTATCGTATTGACGGTAATAATTCATTTTTTTACTGTAAAATACTTTGTACATTTTTTCGTCAGTAGAGCCTACATAACTATCAATACGTCGGCAGGGCATCAACCTACCTTCTGTTGTAATTGTAAAATGGCTGTTGCCACAATGACAGCCATCGTATATGGTATGCGCGTCGGAGTTATTGGGTATTTTCCATAGCCCTTTTTCATACAAATAGAGTATCCAAAGATGGTCTTTGAGATTGAATGTGGTTTTGCAGTCCTTGTGTAAGAAAAATTTTTGCCAACATTTGTCAAGAAAATCATAGTATTCCTTGGGTGGTATATGCCACTTTATTGCAGATGCCTTGTCGGTGGGACAATATCTTGCAAAGGAGAATACATCGACTTTGTTGGCTACCACAACATCAATCAAATCAGGTATTTCTTTTATATTTATTGCGCTTACAGTAGTCATTACTGCACATCGCATACCAGCAGATTTTATATCGGCAATCTTAGAAAGGGTTATGTCAAACGATTCTTTTTTACGTAGAAAGTCGTGTGTGAAACGTAGTCCGTCAAGCGACAACTGGTATTTTTGGCATCCAAGATTTTGCATGCGTTCACACACTGTCTTGTTCAAATGGAATGGATTACCCATTATGGCAAATTCTATTTTATGAGAATGAATTAATTCGAGAAAATCCCAAAAACGTGAATGAAGAATAGGATCTCCACCTGTAATGTATAGAAATGGTTTTCTATACATGCGTTGCGCCATATCAAGTAGGTTTTTAAGTGTTTTGCTTAACTTTTTATAAGGCGTTTCCACTGTTTTAACCATTGCCATTGATTGGTAATATGCCATTGGAATGCAAAATATCTTTTCATGCTTAAAATAACTTCGCGATAGTTTGGTGTCCTATTCTATAATCCATCTTTATTTTGTTGATACGATTCAAAAATAAAAATAATTTGCAGTATTGTAAAAAAAATGATGGAAAATATTGATAATTCAACACGTTAATTTCATTTGAACAAGGAATTAAACGAATAAATTAATTAAACAAATAATTTAAAATCAACAAGTTAATTTTAAATTTTACGAATTTAACAAATAAACTTCCACTATATTTTAATTCGCTTAAAGTTTGCGTCTTTTGTTTAATGTAACTATCTGTTAGACAAATTTGTTTTATTCGTTTAATTCGTTGTTAAAAAAATCAAATGAAATCGACGTGCTAATTCAATAAACAACGGGCTGCAATTTCGATTGAAATTTGCAGCCCGTTGTCAATATTAGAGTGATGTTAATTGAGTATTAACCACCAAAATTGTCGAATCTTATCATTTCGTCCTCTACTCCAAGAGAGTGGAGCAAGTCAAGGACGGTTTTCGCCATCATAGGAGGCCCACAGAGATAGTATTCTATATCTTCAGGAGCATCGTGAGCTTTAAGATAAGTGTCGCCCATCACAGGAGCGATGAATCCTGCGGTGTATTTTACACCAAGGCTGTCTGCTTTTGGATCAGGACGGTCGAGTGCAAGGTGGAAGTGGAAGTTGGGGAATTCTTTTTCCAATGCCAAGAAGTCGTCCATAAAGAACACCTCGTCTATAGCACGTGCGCCATAGAAATAGTGCATTTCACGGTCGCGACATTGGCGAGTTTTGAGCATGTGCATAATCTGAGCACGAAGCGGAGCCATACCAGCACCACCACCTACCCAAATCATCTCACGTTTTGAGTCATATACAGGGCGGAACTCTCCGTAAGGACCCGACATTGTTACTTTATCTCCGGGTTTGAGAGAGAAGATATAGGTTGATGCTATACCGCAAGGTACGTCTTGAAAACCTACTTGGGGTTTGGGTTTAAAAGGAGGTGTTGCTATGCGGACGGTTAGCGTTATAATGTCGCCCTCGTCTGGATAGTTAGCCATTGAATAAGCACGGATAGTTTCTTCTGTGTTTTTCTGTTTGAGGGTGAAAAGACCAAATTTTTGCCATGCAGGGATATAGAGGTCGCCAATAAGTCCTTTGTCCATATCTTTGTCGTAGTCAATATCGTATTTTGGAATACGAATTTGTGCATACGAACCCGGTTCAAAGTTCATGTGTTCGCCAGCAGGAAGTTTTACTTTAAACTCTTTAATGAACGTTGCAACGTTCTTGTTGGAGATAACTTCACATTCCCATTCTTTAACGCCAAGAACCGATTCGTCCATTTTCATCTTCATGTCGCCTTTAACTTTGGCTTGGCAACCAAGACGCCAATGGTCTTTAATTTGCTTGCGAGAAAAATGAGGAATTTCTGATGGAAGTATGTCGCCACCACCTTCTACAATTTGGCATTTGCATTGACCGCACGAACCTTTTCCGCCACAAGCAGATGGAAGGTGGATTTTTTCTGATGCCAATGTTTGTAATACGGAACTACCTTGCTCCACTTCTATTTCTTTGTCGCCGTTGATTGTGATTTTAACTTTGCCCGACGGCATAAGTTTGCTTTTTGCCACAAGCAACAGCACCACCAATAGCAACATCAAGCTCAAAAATATAATTATTGAGGCCGTGAGCGTGGTGGATAATGATATATCGTCTAACAATATCATGGTTTTTAATAATTTTTTTTAATTAACAATTAAGCCGTTATAGTTTTATACCCATAAACGACATGAATGCCACGGCCATAAGTCCGCATGTGATAAATGCAATGCCGACACCGCGCAATGGTTCAGGTACGTTGGAGTAACTTATGCGTTCTCTTATGGCTGCCATGCTTACTATTGCCAAAAACCAGCCAATGCCAGAGCCAAGAGCAAAAACAGTGGCTTCTCCAATGTTTTGGTAACCGCGTTGTTGCATAAAGAGTGATGCACCCATTATGGCACAGTTAACTGCTATAAGTGGAAGAAATATACCGAGTTGTCCATACAAAGCGGGTGCAAAACGTTCTACTATCATTTCCACGAGTTGTACTATGGCTGCAATAACAGCGATAAACATTATAAACGAAAGGAAACTTAAGTCAACATTGGCAAATGAATCGCCAAGCCATGTAAGTGCGCCTTTTTTTAGAATGTAGTTTTCGAGCAAGTAGTTTACAGGAACGGTTACAAGCAACACAAATATTACTGCTGCTCCAAGTCCTGCCGATGTTTTAACGGTTTTTGAGACAGCAAGGAATGAACACATACCCAAAAAGTATGCGAAAACCATGTTGTCTATAAAAATCGATTTTATAAATAAATTTAAATATTCCATTTCTTTTTTCTGTTTACGGATTAAGTAAATTATTTTTCAATAAGTTCGCGGTTTCTTGAACGTTGAACCCAAATAATTATTCCGATGAGTATCAATGCCATCGGTGGGTTGAGCATAAATCCGCAGTTTTGATAGCCAAGTTCGTAGAAACAATTGGGGATAATCTGTATATTGAATAGATAGCCAGTTCCGAAAAGTTCACGTATAAAAGCTACAATAACGAGGATAAGACCGTATCCTGCTCCATTGCCTATTCCGTCAAGAAGTGCAGGTAGAGGTTTGTTTCCAAGAGCAAAAGCTTCAAGACGTCCCATAACAATACAGTTGGTAATGATAAGACCTACATAAACCGATAATTGTTTGTCGAGTTGATACATAAATGCTTTAAGTACTTGGTCAACAAGGATTACCAAAAGCGAAACCACTATCAATTGCACGATTATTCTTATACGAGAAGGGATAGTGTTGCGTAGCAGCGAGATTATGAGGTTTGCCAATGCTGTGACAAACGTAACCGAAATAGCCATTACAATGGCTGGTTCGAGTTTTACCGTTACAGCCAACGCCGAACAGATACCAAGTACTTGTACTGTTACGGGGTTGTTGATGTTTAACGGATTCTTTATTAATTCTTTATTGCTTGCCATGATTCTTTATTCAGATATTTTAACATTGTTGTAAGCGGTTTTGCCGCCAGCTGATTTGAGAAATTTTTCGTAGCCTGAGAAACAATCAAAAATCATTTCGCCTACGCAGCGGCTGGTGATTGTTCCTCCAGAAATACCGTCGATGCCAAATTCTTTGTCATTGGCGGCTCCTGTACCATGTTTATAAACCGTTAAGCCGTGAAAATCGCCATTAGCGAACAATTTTTTGCCTTTAAATTGTTCTTGAAAGCCTGGTGTTGTAATTTCAGCACCAAGACCTGGGGTTTCGCCAGCGTGGTCAAACGATACACCGTATATGGTATTACAATCGTCTTCTACTGCTACGTAGCCCCAAATAGCGTCCCAAAGTCCGGTGCCGCGTACTGGTATTACAAGAGCTTTTTGACCGTCTTTATTAAACTCAAAAACAGGTAGTTTCATCTGTTTTTTGAGGTTTTCGGCTTCGGCTGTTTTGCCGTCTTCTTTTAGTTTACGTAAGTCTTTTGCGTTTTTGGCTACTTCTTTCATATCAATTGTAAATGCGTCACCGTCTATTTTGTTGCCAGTTCCGTCAATTACAAAACTGCCAGTGATGTATTTAGTGTAGAGATCGCCTGCGTTGTCGAGGTTAGCCTCCACATTAACAGAAGCAAGTATATTTTGCTTTTTCTCGTTGTCGATGTTTTTTTGTTGCATAGGTTGCAGTCCTACCGATACGAGAGTTAGTACGGCTGCCACAGCCACAACCATTATTGAAGCGTATATAACCGTGTATTTATTACTTTGTACATTCATTTTATTATGTTTTTTTACGGTTCTACAAATTTATTTAATAGCTTCCGCACGTTTTAGACGACGTTTGATGTTGGCTTGGATTACCATGTGGTCGATAAGCGGTGCAAATACGTTCATGAGCAATATTGCAAGCATAACGCCTTCTGGGAATGCTGGGTTGATAACCCTAACGAGTAGAGCCATAACGCCAATCATAAATCCGTAAATCCATTTTCCTGTTTCGGTTTGTGCCGAAGTTACGGGGTCTGTAGCCATAAATACTACGCCGAATGCGAAACCACCGAGTATGAGGTGTTCCCAACACGGAAGTTGCATGTAAACATCGGTATTGCTACCAAATACGTTGTAAATACCACCCATGAGCAATGCACCGATTACTGCGGATAACATTATTTTCCAACTTGCAATGTTGGTGAAGATAAGTATTGCTGCGCCTATGAGTATGCAAAGTGTTGATGTTTCTCCAATGGCTCCTGGTATTGTTCCAAAAAACATATCTGAAACAGAATATCTTGGAGTAGCGTTGGCTGCAAGGTCGGCGAGAGGAGTGGCTCCCGAAAATCCGTCGACAATTTTTTCTGTTTCTGAGGGATTTTCAAGTCCTGCAATCCATACTTTGTCGCCTGACATTTTGCTTGGATATGCAAAAAACAAGAAAGCACGTGCAAGTAGGGCAGGGTTGACGATATTCATACCTGTACCACCAAATACTTCTTTGCCAATGAGAACTGCGAACATTGTAGCTATTGCTACCATCCACAATGGTACGTCAACTGGTACAATCATTGGTATAAGAAGACCAGTGGCCAAAAATCCTTCATTTACTTGTTCCTTACGCACTTGGGCGAAGAGGAACTCTAAGAAAAGACCTGAAACGTAACTTACCACTATAATTGGAAGTACTTGTCCAAGACCGTAGAAAAATTTGCTAAAAAATCCTTCGTCTGGGTGTCCAAATGCTGCGTAATGCATATTGCCAACGTTCCACATTCCGAAAAACAATGCTGGCAAAAGCGCAATTATCACCACTGTAATGGTACGTTTGAGGTCAACGCTGTCGCGTATGTGTGCGCCCTTGCTCGGTGTTACGGTGTTGGGCACAAACAAGAACGATTCAAACGCCTCAAAAGTGGATTTCAGTCCAGGGTGTTTGCCCCCTTCCTCGAAATTCGGCTTTATCTTGTCTAAATATTCTCTTAGTTTTTTCATTTTTTTTATTTCTTATTTGTTTTTTTGGCAAAAGGTTGTTTATTTTTCCATTGCCAAAATTTTTATTTTATCTTGTTTCTGCCACCATTAAATCCAAACCTTTGCGTACTATGGCTTGTATATCGGTTTTTGATGTGTCGGCAAATTCACAGAGAGCAAAATCTTCGGGTATTATTTCGTAGATTCCGAGGTTTTCCATTAACTCTATGTTTTCTGCTAAGATGGCTTTTATAAGTTGCAACGGCAGAATGTCCATTGGTACAAGTTTTTCAAAAGTACCTGTTACAACGTAGGCGCGTTTTTCACCGTGCATATTGGTGTTTAGTGCGTATTGTTTGTTTGGTGTAAGCCATGAAAGAAATGTGTGTGAAAAGCTGAATTTTCCAAGTCCAGGAGCTGCCCAACCCATAAATTCGTATTCTTTTCCTTCTGGAATTACGGTTATTTGATTGTCGTAAAATCCCAAATATCCATCGGCTGTTATTTGTGTGCCGCTTAGAACGTTACCACTTATTATGCGTTGTTCGCCTTCTGCCAAATTGCCGTTGACAAATGTTGCCACTGCGCTATTGGCTATGGTTTTTACGTATGCTGGATTTTTAACACCAGAGCCTGCTATTGCTATTGTTTTGTTAGCATCGTAAATACCTTTGTTAAACAAACGACCAAGTATTACTACTGCTTGTGGGTCAAGTGTCCACACTGTTTCTCCTTTATTAATAGGACAAATGTGATGAATTTGTACACCAGCATTGCCAGCAGGGTGTGGTCCATCAAATTTGTTGATTTCTACGCCAGTTACTCCCATAAAAATATCAGCGTTGTTTTTAGCGTCTAAGCCCAAATAAACAGGTGCTTCTGCTATTTTTTTTATTACGTTGATACCCGTTTGGAAATCAGCTACATCATCGCGCAACGAAAATTGATAATCCACAGCCAAAGGTGCTGAGTCGAAACACGAAATGTAAACGGCTTTTGGTGTTGTTTTAGCATCGGCCACAATTCCGAATGGACGTTGGATAATGTATGGCCATACACCGCTTTTTAATACAATCTGTTTTAGTTCGGCTGCCGATTTTTTTTCAAAACCTTGGACATCGAATTTCTCGTATTCGTCCTTGCCATCGGATTTTATTATAACGTCGGTAATTCTACGGCGTTCGGCACGGCGTATCTCGCTCACTGTTCCGCTTACAGGAGAGCAAAAACAAATATCGGGCTGATTTTTATCGGTAAATAGCACCGAGCCAGCTTTGACTGTATCCCCTGCTTTTATCTCCAAATGCGGTTTTAGAGTGGGGAAATCCGACGGTTTTAAAGAAAATTCCGATACTTTGCCAGTTTTGCTAAACAAAGTTTTTTCGGCCTTTCCTGTCAGATTTATGTCTAAGCCTTGTTTTAGTTTTATTACTTTTGACATATCAAAATTTTAAGTTTGTTGATTTCTTTAATTTGGTGCAAAATTAATATTTTTTAATGAAAAATAATTTTTATTCACGCTATTTTAAAATTTTTTTTAGGTTAACAAATTCTTGAAATTATTATTAATAATTTTGCAACTAATTAACGATAATAATATTTTATAAAAAAATATTAATTTAAGAGTATGAAAAAATTTATAGTTATAACTACAATTTTTGAACCTGGAGAAGCTATTGAAAAATTTTCACAACAAGATGATTATACTCTCGTTGTAGTTGGCGATAATAAAACACCAAAGGATTGGCATTTTGATAATACTGTGTTTTTGCCTATAACAGAGCAGGTTAACGGTAGTAGTAAGTTTCTTCTTGCATTACCTCAAAATCATTATTGCCGCAAAATAGCTGGTTATTTATACGCCATAAAAAATGGAGCCGATGTAATAGCAGAGAGCGATGACGATAACATTCCGTATCAAGGTTGGGATTTTCCTAATTTTTATGGTAATTACGATATGGCAGAACCTAATCAAGGAATTATAAATATTTATAATTTTTTTACAACGCAAAAAATTTGGCCGCGAGGTTTACCTTTGAATAAAATTTTGTCTTCTGTTAATACTAACACTTACAAAAGTTATGTAAATGTTGGAGTTTGGCAGGCACTTGCCGACCAAGATCCTGACGTTGACGCTGTTTATAGGCTTACGAGCAACCAACCTTGTGTTTTTGAAAAGCGTAATCCTGTGATTTTGCCATCGTCAACATACGCTCCATTCAACACCCAAAATACTGCCACTTGCAAAGAATTGTTTCCTCTATTATATTTACCAAGCCACGTAACGTTTAGATTTACTGATATTTTGCGTGGTATTGTGGCTCAGCCAATAATGAACAAAGCTGGTTATTGTCTTGGATTTACTCAGGCGACTGTATTTCAAAAACGTAACGACCATGACTATTCGCGTGATTTTGAATCAGAAATTCCGATGTATTTGCAAGTAGAAAAGGCGTTGGAAATAGCTAAAGAGTGTTCTAAAACTGGGGTTTCTGTGTCAAACAATTTGTTTGATGTTTATTGTGGACTTGAAAAGGCTGGTATTGTTAATACACGAGAACTTGAAATTCTTGAACTATGGCTTAAAGAAATAAATTGATTTTGGCTATAAATTAGAATGTAAAACTTTAAAAAAAGCTGTCTAAAAGATAATTAGACAGCTTTTTTTATTGAAATATTTTTTTTAAACCAATCCAGAAAAACCCATAAATGCCATTGCTAATATGCCAGCAGTTATAAATGCAATTGGAACTCCTTCCATGGCTTGGGGAACTTCGGCAAGTTCGAGTTGTTCGCGCAAACCTGCGAAAACAATTAGTGCCACACCGTAACCGAG
This sequence comes from uncultured Bacteroidales bacterium, assembly GCA_937877455.1. Taxonomy (GTDB): domain Bacteria; phylum Bacteroidota; class Bacteroidia; order Bacteroidales; family UBA3824; genus UBA3824. The sequence goes on along the minus strand of CALFIU010000096.1, from coordinate 9,681 downwards.
AGCATTGGCAAGTGCGAAAACTGCAGTTTCAAGTGCGCCGTAATCAGGATTGCTTACTGCAAGTATTGCAACACCAAGCACTGTACAATTGGTGGTTATTAACGGAAGAAATATTCCGAGAGCTTGATAAAGCGATGGCGACACTTTTTTCAAAACAAGTTCTACCATTTGTACCAATGATGCTATTACCAAGATAAATGTTATGGTTTGCATAAACTCTATTTGGTAACTTTTCAAAAGCTTTTGTATAAAGTATGTTACCAATGATGCTATTACCATTACAAAAGCCACTGCACCCGTCATTCCTATTGATGTGGAAACTTTGTTGGAAACGCCGATAAATGGGCATATTCCCAAAAACTTGGCCAACACAACATTGTTGACAAATATGGCCGAAATTATTATTAAAATGTATTCCATAGTTGTTTAGTCTTTTTTATAAATTTTTTTAGTTAGGATTTTAGCACCAGCGATTAGCAATCCCAAAACAAGAAATGCTCCTGGAGCAAGGACAAATCCAATTATACCATCGCTATGTAAAAAATTAAATCCAAATATGCTACCGCTACCCAATATTTCGCGTATAGCACCCAACACGGTAAGTGCAAGTGTAAATCCATATCCCATTCCTAATCCGTCGAGAGCAGAATCTATAACGTTGTTTTTGCTTGCGAATGCCTCGGCGCGTCCAAGTACAATACAATTGACAACGATTAATGGAATAAACAAGCCAAGTGCGTTAAACAATGATGGCATGTATGCTTCCATTAGTTGTTGTAATATGGTTACTATTGATGCGATTACCACAATGTAAGCTGGTATGTGTACGTTGTTGGGAATTAAGTTTTTTATAAGCGAAATTACAACGTTTGACAATAGGATAACGAATGTCGTTGCCAATCCCATGCCCAAACCGTTTGTGGCAGAGGTTGTTACTCCAAGCGTTGGACACATACCAAGTATTAATACCAACGCTGGGTTTTCTTTCAATATGCCTTTGGTAAGTATTTGAAGTTTACTCATTTTCTAATTTTTTTTAGTTGTTTTTTATTGTAGCACCAGATGTCCCTTCGGGTTTTGTGCCGTTAGTATGCGACATAAAAGTATTATATGCTGTTGAAATTGCTTCGGTGTAGGCTCTTGATGTTATGGTTGCGGCAGATATTGCATCAACATCACCACCATCTTTTTTTACAAGAAGTTTGAATGTTTGTGGGTTTTTATCGTTAAACTGTTCTGCCCAATTACTTTTTGCTTTGTCAGATTTATCGCCAAGACCGGGTGTTTCGTTTAGTTTTACAACTTCGGTGTTGTATATTGTACCGTCGGGTTTAAAACCTACAAGAATATCAATGCGTCCACCGTAACCTTTTTCGCTAAATGTAGAAACACCCATGCCTACAAGTTCTCCTGCTTTTTTGGCAGGATAAAATTGCAGACTATCTTTTCCGTTGGCAGTTTTTACATAAAAAGATTCTTCTACTGGTGAATTGTCAAACTCTGGTACAATTTTACTTACCGTTTGTATTTTTTTGTTCAACTGAGATTGCTCTATTACTGGTTTTGTGGCTTTGTAAACAAGCGACACTGCCGCCGCGCAGATTAATGCTATGGCCATCAGCACGGCAATCATTTGAAACAAAGTGGGATTTTTTTTGTCCATTTTATTTAATTTATTTTGTTTGGGTTGCACCGAATCTTACAGGTTTAAATCCTCTGTTGATTAGCGGAACAACTGCATTCATTATCAATATTGCAAACGACATTCCTTCGGGATACGAACCCCAAATTCTTATTATAACGGTAAGCAAACCAATGCCCACACCGTAAACAATTTTTCCGGGGTTGCTCATTGGCGAGGTAACATAATCTGTTGCCATAAATATTGCGCCAAGTAATAATCCACCGTTTAAAATATGAAATAGTGGATTAACGAATGTTGAACTATCTATCAACCATAGTAATCCGCTGAATATCAATACGGTGGCTATTATTGCAGTTGGAATATGCCATGTTATAATTTTTTTCCAAATCATATATGCACCGCCTATTATCAATGCTATAGCGGCAATTTCGCCTAATGAACCACCTTCAATGCCGAGAAACATATCCATAAAATTCATTTTGTCGTCAACGGCCTGCACTCCCGCGTTTCTATATTCGTCTTTGATAAGTACTAATGGAGTGGCACCAGTCATTGCATCAAAATATGGTTGTTGGGGTATTGGCCATGTTGTCATTTGTTTTGGAAACGAAATGAGTAGAAAAACACGTCCTACAAGTGCAGGGTTGAAAAGGTTGTTTCCAAGTCCGCCAAAAGTCATTTTTCCAATGCCAATAGCTACCAATGCACCAACCAATATTATACCAGGATTGATGTCTGATGGAAGGTTGAATGCGAGTAAAACGCCTGTTAGGATTGCACTTCCGTCGGTAATGGTTGGTTGGCGGTTGAGCATGTATTTTGTTATAAGCCATTCAAACGCTACACAGAAAACAACAGAGAACACCGTTGTTAATAGTGTCCCTATGCCAAAAACATAAAGCGACACGCAGAATGCTGGTATTAACGCCGTTAATACACCAAACATCAACGATTTTACTGTTGGTTTGTCTTTAAAGTGTGGCGACGGCGATATGGTTAATATATTGCTCATTTTTATCAATTATCTTAGTGTTAGTTTTTTCGCGATCTTATAATTCTTAATACATTTTGTTTGCCAAATCTTACAAAGTCTAATATCGGTCGATTAGACGGGCAACTGAAAACGCAACATCCACATTCTATGCAGTCGGCAATGTGGTTGAGTTCTGCTTGTTCAAAGTTTTGTTTTTTGCTATATGCAGATAGTAGATATGGTTCCAATCCCATTGGGCAAGCATCAACACATTTGCCACAGCGTATGCATGGTTCTGCTGTTTTGCGATGTGCTATGCTTTCTGGAAGCATTAATACTCCCGACGTGCCTTTTGCTACTGGAATTTCTGTTGTTGTAATGGCTTTACCCATCATTGGACCTCCAGAAATTATTTTTCCAGTGTTTTCGGGTATGCCACCAACAGCATCTATGAGGTTTTGTATTGGTGTGCCTATGCGTACAAGAAAATTTCCCGGATTTTTAACGCTATCGCCAGTAACAGTTACAACACGCTCTATTAGTGGCTTGTTTTTCATAACCGCTTGATAAACAGCGTATGCAGTACCAGCATTTTGTACTACAGCTCCTGCGTCTATTGGCAATCTTCCCGATGGTACTTCGCGGTTGAGTATTGCTTTTATAAGGTGTTTTTCGCTACCCTGAGGATATTTTAGTTTAAGCGGTACAACGGTTATTCCTGGAAATTTTGGGCAAAGAGTTATTAGCTTTTCTATTGCGTCTTGCTTGTTGGCTTCTATGCCTATGTATGCCTTTTCAACGTTTACAGCTTTCATAAGCAGTTTTACGCCAATGAGCATTTCTTCGCTGTGTTCGAGCATTACTCTGTGGTCGGCGGTGAGATATGGTTCACATTCTACACCGTTTATTAATACGGCTTCAGCTTTTTTGCCGAGCGGAACACTCAACTTTACGTTGGTTGGAAATGTTGCACCGCCCATACCAACAATGCCGTTTTCTGTTACGCGTTTTATTATTTCTTGTTGTTCAATATTGTCGAAATCGTATCTTATATCTGGCGATGTGTCAATTCCGTCAGCCCATTCATCGCCCTCAACGGTTATGGTTACGGCTTGTTTTGTATAACCACTTGCGTCGGGTGCTGGGCCTATTGATTTTACTGTTCCGCTAACTGAACTATGTATGTTGGCTGATACAAATCCTTTGGCGGTGGCTATTATTTGACCTACTTTTACTTTGTCGCCACGTTTTACTATTATTTCTGCTGGTGCGCCTATGTGCATTGCGCAGGGAATGACGGCTATTTGTGGTAACGGGAGCGTTTGAATGGGACTCGCTGCTGTTATTTTTTTGTCGTCGGGGTGGACACCGCCTATTGTGAAGGTTTTGAATTTTAAATTCATTTTTTTTCTCTTTATGCAGTTGGCTGTTGATTTTGAGGTTTTTCGGTGGATGATGCTGTTTGAGGAGCAGTGGCAGGTTCTTTGGGTTTACGCGGTGGAAAGTTTTCTTCTTTCAACGCACCCGTAGGACATTGCTCTACGCATTTGCGACACATCTTGCATTTTTGGCTATCGATGTATGCAAGGTTGTTTTCAAGTGTTATTGCTTCAAAAGCACACGCTTTAACGCATTTGCCACAGCCTATGCATGCTGCTGAACATGCTTTTTTGGCTGTTGCTCCTTTGTCTTGGTTTTGGCACGATACATATACTTTGCGAAATTTTGGTGCTTTTTTTCGTAGTTCTATTATGTGTTTTGGACAGGTTTTTACACAAGCACCGCACGCGGTACATTTTTCGTCGTTTATTTCTGGTAATCCTGTTTCTGGATTAATGTGTATTGCGTCAAATTTGCAGACTTTTTCGCAGTCGCCTAAGCCTAAACATCCGAATGAGCAACCTGTTTGTCCTCCGTATATTCCCGATACTATTGCACAGGTTTCGGCTCCTTCGTAATTATTAGTTTTTGGGCGGCAGGCTTTAGAACCTCCACATCTCACAACTGCAAGCAGCGGATCTGGTGCGGAAACTTCTGCTCCTACAATCTTGGCTACTTGGTTCATTACGTCTGCACCACCTACGTTGCAAAATTTACCTGTCATGTCTTTTACACAAGCCTCGGCAAAATTGCGGCAACCTGCATATCCACAGCCTCCACAATTTGCGCCAGGTAAAATTTCGTTGACCTCGTCAATGCGTGGATCTTCTTCAACCTTGAATTTTCGCGACACCACATAAAGTATAATGGCTGCAAGCCCTGCTATGCCGCCCAACGTTATGATGGATATTGCAATTACACTATTCATTTTTTTGCTTGTTTTTGATTTTTATTTTTGTGTAAGTTAAAAACTTACGCTGATAATTTTTTTATAGTAAATTCAAATTTTTGTTCTATTTTTTTCCTAAATAGGTACAACACCGTGTAATACCCAATTACAGCTATGGCAGCAGCCAACCCTCCTATGTTTTCGTCAATATTATAATATTTGCATATCCCCATAGCTGCAAATATTGCTATCAATGGCATTATGTACGATAGAAATACAGATTTTCTTGCAGCTTTGTTGCTCATGCAGACCATAACTTTTTCTCCAACGATATATTTTGTTCCATCGCTTGGTATTGCTGTTTTTATTAGTATTTTTTTTTGTTCGCTCGGTAGGCAAATACTTTTGGCATGGCAAGATGCACAAGCCGAGCCGCTAATAATTTCTGCAAAAACCGTTGTATCAGTTATCTTAGTTATTCTACCTTCGTGATTGACAATATTTTTTATTTCGTTGTCCACTTAACTTTTTTTTATTGCAAAATTAAAAATGTTGTTAATAAATTCTTAACATTTTTGTTTTTTTTTAATGATAAACTAAAATTTAGATTTTTTTAAAATTACAATAGTTTTATGACATGTCGGTGTCAATTTTATTTGGATAAGTTGATATTCTAATTTACCAATCAAATGAAATTAACATGAAAAAAAATCACGGCAATTTCATTTTAATGGGCGAGCCTATGTGTCCGCCCACATTGATGTTGATTCAAATGAAATTAACATGAAAAAACTAAGAAAAAACACTAATTTTTTTGGTATTAACCATTATTTTTATTTTATTTGCATAGTAAATTTATAGACAAATACAACTAAAAGTCTGTAAATTAACAAAATAAAAATATTTATTAACTAAAATCTTACAAAAATGGCAATTGAAGAAAAAATTGATTCGTCAGCCAATAGTGTGATGGGCATTTTGTGTTATATAGGAATTTTGGTTTTTGTTCCTTATGTATTAGTAAAAGAAAAAACTGAATATTTAATTTGCCACATTCGCCAAGGAATTGGTTTATTGTTGTTATACATAGTATGTTCTATTATTGGTAACTTTTTAAATACTGGAATTTTTGCATTTTTATGTTTTATATTCTCAATTCTTGGTATCTTGAACGCTGTAAGAAAAAAAGTAGCTGTTCTACCATTGATAGGACAGTTTTTCGATAATATGTTATCTTCTGTTATAAAATAAGTTAACACTTGTACAGTACAAAAAACAGCGGTGAAATTATTTTCTCCGCTGTTTTTGTTTATTTACGTTATTAATCAAAATAATGAAATTTTTTTTAGCCATTGCCTTAGTAGTAATTATAGAAATAACTCTTTGTAATGCACAAGAAAACGCAAGCAAACAAGGTTGGAAATTTGGTGGAGCTTTGCCAGCTATTGCTTACAATAGCGATGAAGGTTTTAAATACGGTGCGCTTGGATATGTTTATGACTATGGAAAGGATTATTATCCGCAATACAAAAAATCTATCTATGTTGAATGGAGTCGTACAACCAAGGGGAGCGGAATTAATAATTTGATATATGACGACAAAAAATTTCTCAATACAAATCTTCGTCTAACTGCCGATATTAACTATTTAACCGAGAAAATGCTTGATTTTTACGGCTTTAATGGTTACGAAGCTAATTTTGATGCAGACATTTCCGACCCAGATAGCCCACTATATATTTCTCGCGCATATTACCGCATAGAGCGCAAATTGTGGCGTGTTCTTACTTGTTTGCGTGGCAAAACAAAAGTTGAAAATCTAAATTGGTATGTGGGATTAATATATATGCACCATCGCATAGCTGCTCCTGATAGCGAAAAACTTAACAAAGGTAAAAGTGGCAAAGACATAATTCCAACACCTACCGAACAAAATAACCTCTATCTCAAATATATAAAAGATGGAATAATAACAGACAACGAAAAAAATGGTGGCAGTGTAACTCAAATACTTGCCGGACTTATTTATGACACGCGCGACAATGAAGCTTTTCCAACGCATGGCATTTGGGCAGAAAGTTTTTTTAGCGGCTCTCCAAAATTTCTTGGCAATGGGGGAGGTTATACAGCTATAAATTCTACACTTCACCAATATTTTGGTATTTGTGAAAGGACACTTGTATTTACATACAGAGCCTCTTTTTTTAGTAAGTTGAGTGGAGAAATGCCGTTTTATATGTTGCCTTTTTTCTACAACAGCCAATGTGTTTACAACGGACTTGGTGGCAATCGCACATTACGTGGTACGCTTAGAAATCGTGTTGTGGGGCTTTCTAATGCTTTTTTGAATGCCGAATTACGTTGGAAGTTTATTGAAACAAAAATTGGTGGTCAAGACCTTTATTTTGCTTTTAGCGGTTTTTTCGATAGTGGAAGAGTTTTAAAAAGTTTTCGTTATAGTCAATTACTCCAAGCTGGATATGTCAACGGTCAAGAAAAATGGCATAGTAATGCAGGAATCGGTCTACACGTTGCATATAACAATAATTTTGTAATAACAATAGATTATGGACGTTGTTTTGACAAACAAGATGGGCAAAGCGGACTTTATGTTAGCGTTGGTTGGCTATGGTAGATGCAAAGTTGGCTTAAAGCCCCTTTTTTATATTCCAAGCCCAATTGAAAATCACAAAAATTACAATTAATACCACCAAACTCCAATGTATTTTTTTTGAAAAAAAAATGTACTCCTACAATGAGGACAGCAATTTTAATCTTTTTCTTTCGTACCAAGGACAAAGCAAAGATACTCGAAGAAGTGATCCTAAAAACAAGAAAATCTCTCAGAAAAATAAAAGTAGTCAAGAACTTAATCAATTCCATTATGAAATGAACAAATACGAGAGAGAAATAAGTGTGGGAGATGGAAGAAATAAAAATAGGGGAAATACTTATTATCATTTTGAGTTCATCGGCCCTTTAAGTGAATCTCCTGAGAAAAAGCAGACTTCTGACAAAAAGAGAACAAATCATTACGACCCAAATACTATAAATCTAAAAAACTTATCTTTAATCGAAAGAAAAATTGAAAGTAATTCTCTGTATGTCGGATTTGAAAATAAGTACGGAGAAAATTCTTGCTATATAAATGTTGTCATTCATTTATTATATTTTTTTCCTTGTATAAATGAATATTTAATTAAATTATATCAAAATAAAAAAGATAGTCTTAATTTTAGTAATAGCAATATTACTAATTTTAATAATATTGATTTTTTTTTATTTTTATTAGGAAAAACACTATTTGAATACCAAAGTATTTTATCAAATTTAGAAAAAAGAGGTATAACAATCCTTCACACGACTGAACTGAGAGAGTATTTAGATTTAATTTCCAATAATTTCTACGAATTAAACAAAGTCGCAGATCCAGTTGAATTACTGACATTTTTATTAAATATCATAAATAAAAATAATCAAATTGAAGTACATAAATATTTTTTTATTAATTTAATAGAAGAAATTCAATGTAATGGATTTTGCCAAAAAAAAATTACAAAAAAATACGACAAAGATAACTTCATATATCATATCTATGTAGATGAAATAATGAATGAAATTAATAAAAATCATCTCCACTTTCAAAACTATAACCACAATTTATTCAAATTTTCACGCATAATTTCATTAAATTATTTCAAAAATTGCCAAAAATGCGGAAACCAAATAAAAAGAATACTGAAGTGTAATGGACCAGAGTATCCTACATTCCTCCTGTTAAATTGCATTTGGAATACTAAGAATATAGAAGTAAAAAATGTCATTAAATTCTTATATTTATTATCTTTGGAAGATGACTTGAATAATTTATTCTTTTGTGTCCATAATAATAACAAACAAAGAATAATATATAATTTGCTAGGGATGATCCTATACAATTCCACACTTTCACACTATGTTAATGTGATGTTTAATATTCAAAATAATAAATTTGTGTTATATAATGATGATAAGATAAAAGAACTAAATTCAATTCATGAAGTTTATTGGGAAATCACAGTTGAGCAAATCAAAAAGAATCCTAAAACTTTCTTTTATCCAGTTTTATTAGTATATTATAAAGAAATAATTTATAATGATAACAACACTATTAAAATAAATGATTATACTATACAAAAATATAATAATCTTGTGGAAGAATGTAAAAAGGCCAAAAAAGAAAAAGAGATAATATTAACAGAAGAACAAAAAAGACAGAATTATTTGGAATATGTCAAAGCACAAATGATATTTGAAAAAGAGCAAAATAATTATAGTAATTATTTTAATGATAATAATAGTGGTAATGCTAATAATAATAATATTGGCCTTTCAACTTTATATAAAGTAAAAGAAGAAGAGCATATGGATGAAGAAAAAGATATTAATAAAAAATCTTCAAATAATAGTTCTTTTAAAATGATTATTGAAGAAGAATCAAAAGGTAAAAATGATAATATAAATAACTCTATTAATAATGTTATAAATATCAATACTATAAATAATAATATTATAAATGAAATAAAACAAGATAAAAAATTAAATAAAAATGATAATTTAGAAAGAAAAATAAATATCCCTTTTAATAATATATATTTTGATGATAACCATTTTATTGGAATAAAAAGCTATCAAAGTGGAAATGATATTTTGCAAATACAAAGTAATAAAAATAAGAAGAAGTTATTTTTTGAATCAGAGTCTGATAGCGATAATGGAGCTGAAGTCAAAAGGAAAAACAGAAAGCATGGAACA
>CALFIU010000095.1 GCA_937877455.1 uncultured Bacteroidales bacterium | reverse complement strand
CGGAAGGCTCAACGAGTCGGAAGGAGTGTCCCTCCTGACCACTTTCGCAAAGACCCGCGACGCTTCCTACACCTACGGAACCCATCAGGATGCCTACTACAACACGTCTTCCGGCACCTTCATCAACGAGGTCTGGTGGCAGAGAAGGGTCGAGCTTTGGGGCGAGGGTTTCGCCACTTTCGACATCAAGCGTCTGAATAAGGGCATCATCCGCAGCTACCCCAACACCAATCATCGTGAGAGCGACCGCTGGAACACTGACACGCCTCCGCAGTGGATGACTTTATGTATCGTCCGCACCGAGACCAACTACAACAAGGCATGCGAGCAGAATCCTACCCCGATCAAGCCGAGCGCCGATTCTGATGAGTACATCTGGTAAATCTTCTAAAGGAATTGCATTATGAAAAAATACCTTTCTATATTATTAATTATTTTAACTTCAATTAGTTACGCACAAAATGTAACTAACATAAAACCCGAACATATCATAAAATATTGGGAAAAAACCCAAATAAAACAATCGGAAGGCGATTTATTAAACGGAGTAGAAACTGGAATTTGGTCTTATTACGATAGGCAAGGTAGAAAATATAAAGAAACAGAATACTACGCAGGCTATGTTTATGGCAAAGTAGTGTATTATTACGAAAACGGCAAAATAAAAAACGAAGGCTACATGTTTGGAAATATTGCCGATGGAAACTATAAAGAATACTACGCCGATGGAACTTTAAAAACCACTGGTAAATATAATAGAAATACAAAAGACTCTATATGGAATTATTACAACATACAAGGCAAAATAATTTTAACCGAAAATTGCGATTCCTTAGGCTGTAAAGTTTTGCAAGCATTTAACAACGATGGCACACAGTCCGTAAAAAACGGAAACGGAAATTTCACCGCATATTATCCCGACGAAAAAACACTAAAAGAACAAGGGAAATATGAAAACGGACTAAAACAAAGCGTATGGAAAAGTTTTTATCCTGATGGCAAAACTTTTTCGATATGCAATTACAAAAACGGAGAACTCACTGGACTATCGCAAACATTCTATCCCGACGGTAGCAAACGTACAATAGAAAACATAGAAAATGGAGAATTTATCCGTTGGTTTGAAAATGGACAAAAACAAACTGAAGGACGCAAAAAAAACTCTATGCGCGATAGCATTTGGACTGTTTGGAACGAAAACGGAAAAATTCTTTCAACTGGACTATACCAAAACGATAAAAAACAAGGATTACATTCCACTTATTTTGCTAATGGAACAACCTCATCTCAAATCAATTTTAAAGATGGACTAAAAAACGGACACGCTATTTGGTACAAAATAGATACAATTATTAACCAAAAACCAATAATAGTTAAAGATTTTGAAGGTAATTTTTCAAACGACATTCAAGACGGACATTGGGTATACTACCAAAAAGGCGGCAAAATAGGAAACGAAGGAAACTACCAAAACGGACAAATGGACGGAAAATGGATTTGGTATTACGAAACTGGCGAAATGTGGAAAAAAGCCGAATACAAAAACGGACTAAAACACGGACAATATACCGTTTTTTACGAATCGGGAAAAATCTATTATCAAGGTAATTGGCAAAACAATAAAGAAGAAGGCATTTGGCTACGTAAATATCCTGATGGCAAAAACGAAATGCTCGGTTGTTTTCACAACGGCATGATGGATAGCGTATGGACAGCATGGTATCAAAACGGAAATCTCCAATATGAAATAACATATCAAAACAATCTTAAAAACGGTGTTGTTATCTATTACGACGAAAACGGACGCAAAACATCCATAGAAACATTCAAAAACGGTGTTCACGATGGGAAATTCATTCAATTTAACGAAAATGGAATAGCAATGATAGAAGGAAACTATACCGACGAAAAGAAAAACGGAACATGGATTTACCGTCAAGCCGATGGACGAACATTAAGACAGGAATCGTATAAAAACGGGCGACAAAACGGCACATGGACAGAATACTTTCCAAATGGTGGATTAAAAAGCCAAATAACATACAAAGATGGCAAAAAAGATGGCACAGTTTTAAAGAAAGACCGATATGGAAAAGTAACATACGAAGCCGAATATTCCAACGGCAAACTTGTAAAAGTAGTTCAGCAAGTTGGCGAACAACAAGGTAACGGATACGGTTATTAAAAAATATTGTGAAAAAAAATCAACAATACATTCAAATTTAACAAGTTGATTTTTTTCACAATAGTATAAAAAAACAAAACTATTGATAAAAACAAGAAACAAATAATCAATAGTCTTCCCTACCCTTTGCTAACATTAAAAAATGTTCCTTGGCAGCAGAATAAATACCAAAAAAATCGGGATTTGACATCATTTCCAACCCCTTAATTCTATTAAAAAAATCGTAGGCAACATCCTGCCCTACATTCTCAACAGAATTTTCCAAAAGCGTAAGAACCTCAAAGGCAGTTTCAAAATCATCTGCAGCAAACAACATCTCCACAACACGCCCCGCATTATTAGAAAAATCGCAACCAGTTTGCCAAAGCGAAACAAGAAGATCTTTTTTAAGTTTACCCTCAGCAAGCCCATAAACAAAATCAAACAACACTCCTGCAGCAGTATCATCTTTTAAATAAGAAACAATATCAATAATAGTATCAGAAACTACTTGCTCAGGATTACGCAACAAAACATCAAGTACACTTGGCAACAATTCAGCATCGCCATCTGTACGAAAAAACTCTAATGTCTGAACAAGGTCTGAACCACTCTTGTTAGACAAATCGGTTAAAAATTTCTTTTTCTCAGAATCGTTCATAACAAATTTTTCTCAAAATTAACAAAATAAATCCTAACAAACAATTTTTTTATAAAATAAGTTTAAAACTAAAGATAAAATACTATCTTTGCTACGAAAAAAATAAAACAACAACAAACAAAAATTACAAATTATAATAAACAGAATAACAATAACATATCGGCAAAATGAAAATAAAAATAAAAATAATATCTCTAATAATTTTAACAACATTGCTAACAATAGGATGCAGCAGCGATGGTAATAACAACGCTAACAATGGCAACGAAAAGCTAGTAGCAGTACGCAAACAAACTTCACAGAAAAAAACGCATGCCAAAACAACACTCGACTACTACTCACTACCATCGCCAATGGAAATAGCAAACGCAATACAACAAACTGGCGTACAATATGAACCAGAAATACTACACCAAGCAGAATATGGAAATAGATACACAACCACACGTGCAATGGCCATTAATTTAGGTATTTATGGAGCAGATTTAAGTTACTCAATATATTTTGGACAACAGCAAGATGCCATGAAATATATGGGTTGTATAAAAAATTTGGCATCAAATTTGGATATTTCAAACATTTTAACCGACGATAAACTAAAATCAATAGAAGACAACATACAGAATAAAGAAGTGTTAAAAAAGATTATATCACAAACTTTTTTTCATTCTGATGCGTTTTTAAAAGAAAATCGCCGCAGCGAAACAGCAGCGATGATAATGTTTGGTATGTGGTTAGAAAGTATGTATATATCAGCCAAACTAACAGATGGCGACGTAACCAAAAATCCAGAGTTATCGCAATGCATAATGGAACAACAATATGTATTTGAAACACTAATAGGGTTGCTCGCAACATTTGAAAAAAATAACGATATAAACACAATTTCTACAGAAATAAACCAACTTGGCGTTGATTTTGATGCAATAAAACAAAATGCAGATGCAAAAAACGAAGACAAAAAAATATCAAACGCCGAAAATTTTAACAAACTCTGCACTTCGGTTGAAAAACTAAGGACAGATTACACAATGTTATTTTAAAATAGAACAATACAATAGACAATTAACTTGCTTTTAATATGAAAAAGACCTTTTTACTTGTCGTTTTAGCCATGATAATACAAAATATCACGGCAAAGGCACAATGCCGCGAATATATAGAAACGATAGCAGAATCGGAACTTGAACCATATATTCTCGACGGAAATTTTCATTCTCCCATCGTCAGCGAAGGCGAAGTGGTAACACTTACAAGAACTTTTATGGAAGGACAAAGTTACAAAATAGATGTCTGCGGTATGGATATGTTTTTCAAAGAAATAACCATAACAGAAGGCAAAACTGAAATTTTTAGAAACTATGGAAAAGGTACCGAAGACAAAATGGTAACGTTGTCTGACGGAAGCGAACTACCTCTAAACGGCATCAATTTTTATGAATTTACACCTGAAAGAACAATGAACCTCAAAATAAAAGTTAAGATAGTACCATTTGACGGTGGTTCATCATTCAAACTCGAAGGCTGTTTGGGAATACTTGTGGGATTTAAAAAATAAAATTACCCAAAATTAAAAATGAATTAATGCCGACAGGGAAAATAAATTCCATGTCGTTAGTTTTTTTGCGCTATAATTTAGGCACTTGCGTATTTGTGCCAAGTATTTTTTATTTTTTTAACCTTAAAATAAAAAAATTTGACCAATAATAGCCATATTTGCAATAAATTTAAAACAAAAAAAAAATAATATTTTAACTGAATAAATAATTGATAATTAAGATTATATAAAGAATGTTAAAGTCAAAAGTTATGCTAAAAAAGACTCAAAACCTAAAAGTAAACAACTCATACGTCGTAAAAGAGCCTGCGGCATGTCAAATGCCATTTTCGTGCAAAAGAAAAATGCAAGAAGAAGACGACGACTACGACGATGAAGATCTCCTTGACGATGACTATTCCAACGAAAACTTTGGAAAAGACATGATTGATGACGATTACACCGACCTCGACTTGGACGAATTTGATGACGACATCGACTTTGCAGAATTGGACGATGAAGAGTTGATTTCGCACAAACTCAAGAAAAAAACTAAAAAAATAGAAGATGATGACGAAATTGACGACAGCGATTTTTACAACGATGACTTTGCTGATTTCGACGCTTTTTCTACTGCAGACCTCGATGACATTGACAACTATTTAGACGACGACACGTTTGTTGACGATTCTTACGGTTTTGATGATTATTAGAATCTAAGATTCGTAAAACAACGATAAAACAAAAAAAGTTTTCCAAAAAGACAAAACAGCTTTCCGCTTTAAAAGCAAAAAGAAAGCCGCTATTAAAAGTCTTTTTGGATATTTTTTATACAAAAAAAAAATACAAAATAAGTTTTACAAAAATTAAATTGTAATTCTTCACAATTCTAATTCTTTTTGAATTTCTGGCAAAGCCTTTCCCGCTTTTTCACATATATAAATATCGGTAATTGACGAGGTATAAAGCGATGGTTTAGGATTAATTTCCAAAATTGTAGCACCATGACGTTTGGCAATCTGCGGAATATAATTGGCTGGCGAAACCTCTCCTGTTGTGCCGATTATAACCACCAAATCAGCCTTTTCTGCAAAATCAAATGATTTTTTATACGCATCTTCAGGAATACCTTCCTCAAAAAAAACAAAATCAGGTTTTAAAACACCACCACAACTACAACGTGGTGGCAAATCGTTAAGATTAACACTACTGCTACGATGTTTTTTTCCACACGAGATACACACCATATTGCTACAAGTACCATGAAACTCAATAACTTGCTTACTACCTGCTTCTTGATGAAGATTATCAATATTTTGTGTTATTACAGCATGTATTATACCGTTGTTTTCCCACTGTGCCAACACCTTATGAGCAGGATTTGGCGATGCCTGTCCAAAAAAATCATAAAAAATCTTCTTAATATCCACCCAAGCTTTTGCTGGATTGCGATAAAATGTACTAAGCGACAAAACATTACTATCGTATTTTTGCCACAAACCTCCTTCTCCTCTAAAAGCAGGAATACCACTTTCTACCGACACTCCCGCACCCGTAAATGCAACTGCAAATTTTGAGCGTTTTATTGCCTCAGCTGCTTCTTTTATATTTGAAACTGCCATTTTTTTTATTATTACATTAGTTTTTCTATAGCCGAATAGAGTTTATTTTTTGTCAAGGGTTTGGAAATAAAATCGTTACAACCAGCATCTAATGCTTTCTTACGGTCAGACTCGTATGCAAAAGCCGTCAACGCAAGTATTGGTGTGGTGGTATCAAACTTGCGAATCTTTTTGGTAGCTTCCAAACCATCGAGTACTGGCATTTTAATATCCATAAGCACAAGGTCAAACCAACTAATCCGCAAAGCCTCCACCGCATCGCTACCATTTGATACGCGAGTAAGATTAAAATTGGTTAATATAGATTTTATAAGTAGATAGTTGCTATCATTATCTTCAGCCACAAGAACTTTCATTGCAGAACTCTGTTCCAACTGTTCATCGCTCCCTAATGATGCTATATCTGCTTGATGGTCTTCTTCAAATGCAAATTCACAAGGTATTTCTACATTAAAAATAGTACCCTTGCCAAGCTCGGAATGTAAACTAATAGTACCACCTGATTTTTCTACTATTGCCTTACAAACAGCTAATCCAAGCCCCGCACCTTGCGCAAAGGTATTAAGCTTTTCAAATCGTTGAAAAACTTTTTCGTAGTTTTCTTTGGCAATACCTATACCTGTATCAGATACATACAATCTAATTCCCTGTTTTTCAATTTTAAACCCCATAACAACACGCCCCTTGGACGTAAATTTAAACGAATTGGTAACCAAGTTGGTAACAACCTGAGATAATCTATCTTTATCATAATTTATATGACAACTGGAATAAGGCACTTCGCATACAAAATCTACATTGGAAGGAGCACTAAGACTAAGTGTTTTCTTTAACTCTCGCATGTGTTCTGAAACATTAAATTTTTGGTAGCAAAATTCTATTAACCCAGATTCTATTTTAGAAAAATCAATAATTTCGCTAATTAATTTTAGTAGAATATTGTTATTAGTATTAATCACTTGAGAATATTCTTCTTGTTGTTCTGGTGTAGCACCAATCATCAACGACGAAAAACCAACAATTGCATTGAGTGGTGTACGTATCTCATGGCTCATATTAGCAAGAAAAGCAGATTTTAGTTTATCAGACTTTTCGGCATCTTTTCGCGCACGGTCAAGTTCCATACTTTGTTTTTTTAGTTTGGCATTAGCATGTCTCAACCGCAAAAACAAAATAACAAAAAATACAAGCGCAGACGCTGATATTATTATCAACCCAAACTGAACCATAAAATAATTTTGATATTGCTGCAGTTTTACGTCCGACGAATCTACTATTTTGCTACCTACAGGAAGGTTAAAATCTTTTAATCCATGTTTACGCAAATTGTTAAGTCTAAACATATAATGATTATCGTTGATAAAAAAAGACTTTCCATCGTCGTTGCCAGAATAATAACGATTTATATCCTCAATAATAAATTTTACATCGTGAGAATAATTCGGAATATATCCACCTATGGCAACGCTTTCAAGCCCAACACCCGAAACTGTAAAAATAGGTAATTGCGGACGGCTATCTACAAGTTCTGGAATTATCTTGTTCATAAAATACGAACCATCCTTATCAACTCTCCAAGTACCAAGAAGAAGAACCGAATTTTCTGGTAATTCGTTAATTTTTGCATGGATAGACTCTACTGCGTCGACCCTACCATCGAGAAGAACGGGCACAAGATCTGGAAAACTCTCACGCATAACATGTTTGAAAGCTGCTTGAAGCGAAATGCCACCATAAGTATTGTCTGATAAAAAAGCAATCGACTTTACGCCGGGATAAAACATCCGCACAAGTCTTATATTTGATTCTATATCGTAATCATTCATTACTCCACCCGAACGACCACGGCTATCTGCTATTATACGTGTATCAACGCTTGTTGGATGCCAATGTCGATAATCTTCGATATATTCAGGGAGAACAACTCCATAACGACTTATAAAACATCCATAAAATGGTACGTCGGGTAGTTGGGTTTTTAGGCTTATATATACTGCCCACGCCTCTTGCCCAAGAAGAATAATGGCTCTAAGCTTATCTAAATCTTGCCTTTCGAGAACTTCGCTCATAAGTTTGTGCCACTCATTACACTCGTTGAGACCTCTATAACTCATGTTCTCTATTTTGGCTCCAAACTTAAGATTTAGTTCCGACGATGCTTTGTCAAAACCAGCAATAAAATCGGTTACTCGTTGCGAATCATAAGTATATGAGGTCAATACAAGAACATAACCATCATTAAAAGAATATGATTGCGCAACTGTCCGCTCAATCGATATAACTAACAATATGGCAAACAATGCGCAATAAAAGGTTAGCTTGGCAAAATATTTTGCAACTGTTTTAAACATTAACACTTCGTAAATATTGCTGTTTGCAAAATTAAAAAAATTATAAAGTCAAACAAATTTATAAGGTATTTTTTGCAACACAATCTCCTATTTTTAACTTTGTGCCAAAATGCTGGATTACAATGAAAACAGAAAACAATTTTTCCGAACTCTTGAAAATGATTCGCCTTGGAGAAAACCAAACGCAGGATTTTAAATTTGAAATTAACGATTCTAAAAAAATTGCAAAATCGCTTTCAGCCTTTGCCAACACTGATGGCGGAAGGTTGCTTATTGGAGTAAAAGACAACGGAAAAATATCTGGCATAAATAGTGACGAAGAATTTTATATGATAGAATCGGCAGCCACTCTATATTGCAAACCTACTGTTAATTTTGAAGCAAAACTATGGGATGCCGAAGGCAAAACTGTGTTGGAAATTTATGTACCCAAAGGAGAAAACCCACCATATAATGCAAAAAATACCGATGGCAAATGGTTAGCATACATAAGAGTTGGCGACGAAAACATTTTGGCAGACAGAGTTATATACAAATCAATGAAAAATGCGTCTGAAAAAAAAGGCTTGAAAATGAAATATACTCGTAAACAAGATTTTGCAATGAAATATCTCGAAGAATATGGCAAAATTTCTTATCACGACCTAAAAAAATACTTACAAATATCCAAATTTCAAGCAGAAAACATTTTAATACAACTTTTGTCAGCAGGATTGATAAAACCCGTTTTCAACAAACCTGATTTTTTTTACGTCCCTGCTTAAAATTTTTTACAAGAGATTTAAAATTTCTGTACCAGATTCTTTCGAAAAAATAGTGTTTTCGCTAACAAAAGTTTCGGCAAGTCCAGACTTTTTTTGTTGAAACTTTTGAATTTTTTCCTCAACAGTGTCTTTTGTTAAAAACCTATAAACCATAACATTACTTTTTTGACCAATACGGTGAGCTCTGGCAATTGCTTGCTGTTCAACAGCAGGATTCCACCACGGATCAATAATAAATACATAATCGGCCTGCGTAAGGTTTAGACCTGTTCCTCCTGCTTTTATGGAAATTAAAAATACTGGCACATTGGGGTCTTCAAACTTCTCAACAGCTTTACTTCTTTGTTCTGTACTACCTGTAAGCATAGTATAATCTATATCAAGCGTTGCCAATTGCGATGCTATAAGTTCAAGATGACGAACAAAAGCTGAAAAAACAAGTACTTTATGTTTTTGAGCCACAATATTTTGCAATGCTCTTAAAATTTCATCTGTTTTTCCAGATACATCACTGTAATCGCTATCAATAAGATATGGGCTACATGCTATTTGTCGCAACTTTGTAAGCCCTTGCAACACCATAACCGACGATTTTTCCAAAACGCCTCGATCCATAAAATCAATAATAGAATTACGAATTTTGGATTTTTCGCTTTCATAAACATCTCGTTGTTTTTCTGACATTTCACACAAAATTGTCTGCTCAGTTAGTTCTGGCAAATCGTCAAGTACTTGTTGCTTGGTGCGACGCAAAATAAACGGATAAACAATTTTTTTTAGTTTTATAGACGAATCTTGACTATTGTTTTTTTCTATTGAGTTTATAAAACGCTTTTTAAAATTTGTTAAACTGCCAAGCATTCCTGGATTAACAAAATTAATCTGCGCCCAAAGATCAGTTAACGAATTTTCTATTGGCGTTCCTGTCAGAGCTAAACGATGCCTACATTGTATTTTCATAAGCACTGAGTAAGTTTTTGATAACGGATTTTTTATCGTCTGGCTTTCATCAAGAACAACATAATTAAATTGCTGTTTTTCAAGCATATCCACATCGTTTCTAAGTGTTCCATAACTTGTAATTATAATATCAAACAAAGGGAAACTCTTTAAGGACGAATTACGACCCGTGCCAGAATATTCCATTATTTTTATGTGTGGAACAAATTTTTTAGCCTCCGCTATCCAGTTATAAATCAACGATTTTGGAACAACAAGCAACGATGGAATTTTTTTAGCAAAAGAAAATAGCCCATCTGCAAATTCGCCATCCTGCACCCCGCTTTGCGACAAAAGCGATAATGTACAAAGTGTTTTTCCCAAGCCCATATCATCGGCAAGCACCGCCCCAAAGTTGTGATTGCGCATCATAGAAAGCCAATTAAAAGCGGTTATTTGATATGGTCGCAACGTTGCATTAACCTTTTGTGGCACAATAGATGGCAGTTTGCCAATATTGCTAAGATCGCTTTCCAAATCTGCAAGATTTCCTTTTTCCACGTCGGTTAACGGAAGTTGCAAAAGTGTCTGATATTGATAATCTTTCAACGAAATACAACTATTCGAGGAAATATTACCAAAGAAAAAAAGATCTTTAAACCTATCAAACCATACTTGCGGCAACACAAATATACGTCCATCGGGTAGTTTGTATTCAAAAATATTGTTGAGAATATAATTTCGCAAATGTATAAATGGAAACTCAAAATCGTCAAGTTTTACAACTGCATAAATATCAAACCAATCGGTTTTTCGGTCAACACTAAGAGAAATATTCACACTGCCAGTGTAATACATTTTTTCGCCAGTTTCTTGTTCCAAAACAATTCCTGCCTCTACAAAACGTTCGCGATTGATGTTAATAAAATCTATTGATGCAGAAGTTTGCCGTCCAACTTCGGATAAATCATCATTGTCAACTTTATAAACGCCAAGTTTTAATCTTGAACCAAAAATATCACAGGCGGCTTGCTCTGCTTCGCGTTCATAATCTAAATCACGACATAGTTTAGTAAAATAAAATTGACCATTATCATCAAAAAAATCAACAATCACATAATTTTCGCTATCAGGCTTAAATGTCAACTTGTTGTATCTAAAACTAAGCACAAAAACAACCTTATCTTGCCAATCGGTTTGCATAGCAAGCACTGCTTGTGGTCTTACGTCAAGAACTCGTATATCAAATCCTAAATTGTTAACACAATAATTAGATTTTATAACACTTTTAACAAACTTCTTATAATATTCCAACTCTACTTTTTTAGGCACAGAAACATATTCCTTTGTTGTAAAAGGAATTATCTTTTTAGCATCTACGTTATCAAAAAATAGCATCCTATTGTTAAAAACAATAACGCACGGTTTATTACAAAGCGTATAAATTGCCTTTTTAAGCAGTTTTATTTGCTTATCCTTGTGTTTTATGGTAACATAATAGAGTGTTTCTGTTTCTTTACGAGCAAAATTAAAAACTACATTTGCACTTTGAGAACCAATAATTATCTCATCTTTATAAAAAATACTATCCGATTTATCCCTAAAAAATAATTTAATATTATTTTCTTTACAAATGTCTATAATTTTTAATATTCTTTTTTCAATATATGGTCTAACATAATTTTCAACATAATCTTCTTTCAACGAATTTAAAAATTCAAGTGGGGTAATTTTTTTTCTTTTTGCAAAAAATTTTAAAAGAGCAACATCGCTATATTCTGATGCAAGTTTAGCAATGTCTTTCTGCGGTTTAGAATAATTTTCGGGATTATTAACTATATCTTCAGTAACAACAGCCTCCGCAATAGTAGCAAATTCATGTTCAGAATCTCTGTTTATAAAAAATGGTAACAAAACACAGCCTAAAATCCTATGTTGTTTAATTATAACTACAAACTCCTTTTTCATATATTTTTTTATTAATCACTTTAAAAATTTTTTCCAATCTATACAAACACCATCACCAGAATACTCTGTTGTAATATATTTTACAGGCGAACGATAAGGACGTTTTTTTGCAGTGTCGTTTTCTATCTGATTGGCAAGTTCTAAAATTTGTTTCAAATAGTTAATATCCAATGTTTTATAAAAGCATTGCCAACGATGCCCCGCATAGAATGTCATTCCTGTATTAGCGTATGTATCATAAAAAATTTTCCCCCAATGTATTAAATCCTTCAAACTATTGTCATAAAAAAGCCAAACATGCTTTCCACTACCAATAGCATCGCCAGAAAATGTAATATTCTCGTTTTCAAGCACATAAACCATACTTCCAATTGTATGACCTGGCAACGGCATGGCTTTAAGGACTCTTCCGCCAAGATCTATAACTTCTCCACCACGCAACAAAACAGTACGTTCTAAAGGAAAAACTCGATATTGTGCAAAATCTTTTTCGGGAAGATACGCGGTAATCTCCTCTAAACCAACAAATTTGTCCACAAGCCCCAAATGGTCAAAATGGTTGTGAGTTAGCAATGCAACAAGCGGTTTTCCGCCACCAAGCAACTTAGCAAGCCTATAAAGCACAAGCGACGCTCTTGAATAATCGTTTGGATTTGAAAAATCGATAACGGCTGTTTTCTCATTACCCACAACAATATAAACATCGCTACAATTATTTACGGCATATCTACCATCTGGCGCAGAATAACGCCCAGACGGTTTCTCTTTCCAAGAATCTTCAATATTATAAACTCCTGATATTAAGGGTTTTATAGTAAACGGCTTATTTTCAAAAATATCCATCAATGTCTTTTTGCAATCAATTTTGCAAAGTTAGATTTTTTTTGTTAATTTATGTTCTTTAATTTGACATTACAAAAAAAAATGTAAATTTGCAATCATATACAACAATACAATCAATGTAAATTTAACATAAAATGTCAATATACGATTACAATGTAAAAGACGCAAAAGGGCAAGAAATACCAATTTCAACATATAAAGGCAAGGTATTACTAATTGTCAACACTGCCACAGCCTGCGGCTTTACACCACAATACCGTGGATTACAATCTTTGTACGAAAAATACAACTATAAAGGATTAGAAATTCTTGACTTTCCATGCAATCAGTTTGGAAATCAAGCCAAAGAAAGTAACGAAGAAATCCAAGACTTCTGCCACCTAAAATACAAAACAACATTTACCACATTTGCAAAAATAGAAGTTAACGGAGATAACGAACATCCACTCTACACATACCTTAAAGAACAAAAACACTCTTTATTCTCAAGAAATATAAAATGGAATTTCACCAAATTTCTTGTAACTCGCGACGGTAAAGTGGTTAACCGCTACTCTCCGCAAACAACCCCCGAAGACATAGAACAAGATATTTTGGATATTATATAACCATATTTCACAAAACTTAAAATATAAATTTTACTGCTAATTTTTAAACTTTAAATGAACAATCAAGAAGAATACTACCAGCCGGAAATAGAAACCATGCCGCGCAAGGAATTAGAACAACTCCAAGTTCAACGCCTAAAAAAAACAATTGAAATTGCAATGCAATCACCTTTTTACGCAAAACTCTACAAAGAAAAAGGCATAACACCAAACACAATCAAAACAATAAACGACATATCCAAACTTCCGTTTACAACCAAAGAAGATTTGCGCAACAACTATCCATTCGGATTAGTAGCCACCGACATGAAAAATCTGGTAAGATTACACTCATCGAGCGGAACAACAGGCAACCCAACAGTAATAGTACACACCCAAAAAGACCTTGACAATTGGGCTAACAGAATAGCAAGGTGTATGTATATGGTTGGCGTAAGAAATACCGACGTTTTTCAAAACTCATCAGGATATGGTATGTTTACTGGCGGTCTTGGTTTTCAATATGGTGCGGAAAGACTTGGTTGCCTTACTGTTCCTGCTGCTGCGGGCAACTCGTTAAGACAAATAAAATTTATCCGTGATTTTGGCACAACAGCATTACATGCCATACCAAGTTATATGTCGAGACTTTACGAAGTATTTGTAGAACAAGGTCTTGACCCCCAAAAAGATACAAAACTTCGTACACTCTTTATTGGCGCAGAACCACACAGCGACGAACAACGCAAAAGAATTGAAGAAAAATTTGGAGCAAAAGCTTACAATAGTTTCGGAATGAGCGAAATGTCAGGTCCGGGAGTTGCATTTGAATGTAAACAACAAAACGGCATGCACGTTTGGGAAGATAGTTTTATAGTAGAAATACTCAATCCAGAAACTCTACAACCTGTTCCAGACGGCGAATACGGCGAAATGGTTATCACCTCAATAGACCGTGATGGTATGCCATTGATACGCTATCGTAGCCGCGACCTCACCAGAGTAATCCCAGGAGAATGTCCATGCGGACGCACTCACAAAAGGCTTGATAGGTTTAGAGGCCGTACTGATGATATGCTTATACTAAAGGGTGTCAACATATTCCCAATGCAGATAGAAAAAATTCTAATGAATTACACCCAACTCAGTTCTGATTTCTTAATAACGCTTTTCACAACTGGCGAAAACGACGAAATGACAATAGAAGTAGAAATCAACGAACTAATTTCAGACCGTTACGAAGACCTCGAAAAACTCAACAAAGCCGTAACTCGCGCTCTCAAAGACGAAATACTCATAACTCCAAAAGTAAAATTTGTAGAAAAAGGTTCTCTACCGCGTTCTGACGGCAAAGCTGTGAGGGTCAAAGACTTAAGACAAAAATTTTAATTACACACAAATTACACAAATTACACTATCATGAAAAAAATACTTACATTAGTTTCTGTTTTCACCATTGCGCTAAATGCCGTAGCACAAAGACAAACAATTTTGATTAATCAAGATTGGAAATTTGGCTACGGCCATGCGCTTTCGTTTGAAGGCAACTATATGAACGGAACAAAATATTTCAACTATCTAACCAAAACTGGCTACGGTGATGGCCCTGCCGATGAAAATTTTGACGATAGAGCATGGCGTACCGTTAATCTTCCTCACGATTGGGCAGTTGAATTACCATTTTCGCCTAACGGAAGCCATAGTCATGGTTACAAAGCGTTAGGCTACAAATTTCCCGAAAACAGCGTAGGGTGGTATAGAAAAAACATCGAAATACCACAAGATGACTATGGCAAAAAAATAAGCATAGCATTTGAAGGCGTGTTTAGAAATTCCGATGTTTGGATTAATGGCTTTTTCCTCGGACACGAAATGAGTGGATACCTCGGCTTTGAATACGATGTAACAGACTACATCAATTATGGAGGAAACAATGTAATAACAGTAAAAGCCGATGCAGTTTTAGAAGAAGGTTGGTTTTACGAAGGCGCAGGAATTTATCGCAACGTTTGGTTAAAAAAGACAAACTACCTCAACATTGCCCCCGATGGTATTTTCGCATCTTCAGAAATATCTGGCAATAATGCCGAACTTACTGTAAGGACAAATGTTAGAAATCAAGCTGGAGAAACCAAAAACTTTACTATAACCTACAAACTCTCCGACGACAAAGGAAATGTTGTAAAAACAGAAAAACTATCACAACAAAAAATTGACGGAATAACAGAAAAAACCGTTTACAAAAAAATCCAAGCCAACGGAATAAAACTTTGGAGCATAGAAAATCCTAACCTCTACAATCTCGAAATAACCATAGAAGAAAACGGTAAACCTATTGATAATCAAACTATTAAAATCGGATTTAGGACAATAGAATTTACTACCGACAAAGGTTTTTTTCTTAACGGAAAACACACCAAAATAATAGGAGCCAACATTCACCAAGATTTTGCAGGCGTAGGTGTAGCAGTGGAAAAACCTTTGCAAATAGCACGCGTTAAAATGCTTAAAAACGCAGGTTTCAACGCCATTAGAACATCGCACAACCCTGTAAATCCAGAACTACTTGATGTTTGCGATAGTCTCGGACTACTTGTACTTACCGAAACAAGACTACAAGGAATAAACGACTACCATTTTTCTCAACTAAAAAGGCTAATTTTCCGCGATAGAAATCACCCTTCAATAATTGCATGGAGCATCGGAAACGAAGAATGGCAAATAGAAAGCAATATTAAAGGCGAAAGAATAACACGAACACTCCAAAACTATGCAAAAACTTTAGATTCTACCAGAATGTACACCGTTGCTATAAGTGGTGGATGTGGCTATGGAAGTTCAGAAAGTATAGAACTTATGGGGTTCAACTATTTAGCCCAATGCGACATAGACAATTATCGGAAAAACCATATTAATCAACCCGGTTGGCTCACCGAAGAAACCTCTGGCTGTGGTACACGTGGTATATATATTGCCGACTCTGCAAACTGCCACATGACGCAAATGGATAGAGCTGGCGGCGTTTCAATAGAACGTGGTTATAAATTTGCAATGGAACGCGAATGGATGTCGGGACTATTCTTCTGGACTGGTTTTGACTACCGTGGCGAACCAACCCCATTTGCGTATCCAGCTGTAGTTAGCCAATTTGGAATAATGGACTTATGCGGTTTTTGGAAAGACGAAACTTGGTACATAAACATAAACAACTCTCAACAACCAAAAATACATTTATTCCCACATTGGAATTTCAACGGACACGAAGGCGAAACAATTGATGTTTGGGCATATACCAATTGCGACGAAGCAGAATTATTTTTAAACAAAAAAAGCCTTGGCAAAATATCCGCTCCAAAATACGGACATTGCAGTTGGAAAGTACCTTACAAACCCGGTACGCTAAGCGTAAAAGCATATAAAAACGGTAAATTAGCCGCCCAAGACGAAATAAAAACATCAGGAAAAGCCGAAAGCATTATTCTAACGCCCGACAAAACAACGTTTTCAAAAAACCAGAGCGACATTATACTTGTAACAATAAGTACACAAGACGCAAAAAAAATTAATGTTCCCGATGCTAACAATAAGTTGGAATTTGAAATTTCAGGACCAGCAGAAATAATTGGTACTGGCAACGGCGACCCGTCAAGCCTTGAAAACGAAGTGGAAATTTCTCAATCTCACCCATTGAAAATAAAAGCAACAAAAGAACTAACCATTTCCGACATTATCAATTGGAAAAAAGAAACTAAAGATGCTAAACCTTCACAATGGCGAGATGCCTTGGTTTACGACCGTAACGAAAAATGGTACGACTACCACGATACAATCTTAGCCATAAAAGCCGAATTTGATATAGACAATTTTGATACAAAAAATACATACACTTTGTTCTCAAAAAGCATACTTTTAAACCAAAATATCTATATCAACGGCGTAGAAATAGCATCCAACATACAACGAGATGCACAACAAAGTTTCTTAATAGACAACAAAATACTCCATAAAGGCAAAAACGAAATAATCTATATAGGACAAAAAATTCGTAAAGCCACACGGTGGGACGAACCCAACACAGACCCTGGTTGTATAGGAGAAACCATTGCTGCCAAACAATACAAGCGTAGTATGTTTAATGGATTGGCACTTGTAATATTAAAGACCAAACCGCAACAAGGCGAAATAAAACTTACTGCCAAAAGCCAAGGTCTTAAAACCGGAGAACTTATTTTAAGATAAACAAAAAACTTAAATCTTTATATTATGAAAATAAAACTTTCGATAATGAATTTCCTTCAATTTGCCGTTTGGGGCGCGTATCTCACTTCAATGGGTACGTTTCTTTCCCAAAACGGCTTTGGTAAGGAAATTGGAACATTCTATGCCACCCAAGGCATAGTATCAATGTTTTTCCCAGCACTTATGGGAATGGTAGCCGATAGATTTATACAAGCACAACGACTCTATGTAATATGCCACTATCTCAGCGCAATTTCCATACTTGGAGTTGGATATTTTGGACTTTCTACTCCAATAAATTTTTCGGCAATGTACGGCTGCTTTTTCTTTGCAATAGGATTTTATATGTCAAGTCTTTCGCTATCATACTCTGTAGCTTACAATGCATTAGAAAAAACTGGAAATGATACAATAAGCGATTTTCCACCAATAAGAGTATGGGGTACAGTAGGATTTATAGCAACAATGTGGGCTGTTGACCTTTTGGGCTATCAAGACAATGCAATGCAATTTGTGGTATCGGGTATAATAGGCTTGGTGCTTGCTACTTACGCCAACATAATACCAAAATGCGAAATAAACCACTCTGCGATAAAAAAAACATTTGCATCTTCGCTTGGTCTTGATGCATTTAAACTATTCAAAGACAACAAGATGGCAATGTTTTTCATTTTCTCAATGCTTCTTGGTGTAGCCTTGCAAATAACCAATAGTTATGCCAACCCATTTATAACAAGTTTTGGAGAAATAGACGAATTTAAAAACACTTTTGGAGTACAACACACCAACATACTTATCTCTCTGTCGCAAATTTCTGAAACACTTTGCATACTATTAATACCATTTTTCCTTAAAAAATTCGGAATTAAAAAAGTTATGCTCATTGCCATGATAGCTTGGGTGCTTAGGTTTTTATTCCTTGGAATGGGAAATCCTGGCAATGGAGTTTGGTTGTTTGTTCTTAGTTGCGTTGTTTACGGTGTGGCATTCGATTTTTTCAATGTTTCGGGTTCATTGTTTGTTGATAAAGAAACCGATAAATCGATTCGTTCTTCAGCTCAAGGACTTTTTATGCTTATGACTAATGGAATTGGTGCAACAGTTGGTACACTTATCGCGCAATATGTAGTAAATACCAATGTATATTCCCAAACTGATGCAAATGCAATTTGGCAAGGTTGGCAAACATCATGGTATATTTTTGCAGGATACTCGCTGGTAATAGCAGTTTTGTTTGCTTTACTTTTTAAATACAAACACAAAACAGAATAACATCAACAACTAAATAATTTTCCCCTACATAAAAAAACTCCACAATACAACTTTGTATTGCGGAGTTTTTTGTTTAATCAATTGTATAAGATTATTTCTATCGCAGATTCAACCCGCAATTTCATTTTTTCATTGTTATCTATTTAAGTTTTTCAATGGGGTAAAGATAATAATCAAAATGCATTCCTAATGTTTGTTAGTGGATTAATTTGAGATATTATCCATTATCACCCACAGATTTAACACTTTATAGTTGTTAGTAGCATCCCAACATACATTTTTGTATTGCGCTGGATTTATTATCATTGGTTACAGGTTAGTGATTAATGTGTAGTGGAGTAGATTACTGATTCTTTACATCCACGGTAAGACACGTGGCAACCACCATTCCTACGTTTTTGAACGCCGTTGCCAACAATCTGCATCTTCCCGACTCTGCTATCGCCACCATTGCTATAAGTAGTATTTTCATAATCTTTTTTCATCCAATTTGCATGGTTTAATGGATTATTTAACCTATTTCTCCCACTCCGAAATCTCGCACTCGTGCTTTTTGGTGTCCTCGTCGTAATTGATGGCGACGAAAAGGAGATTGCCTTTATAGTTGTTGAGGGCGTCGAAATATTGGCGGTTTTGAATCTGTTGCAATGCCTTCCCGGTTGATTCGTTGATTTTCAACTCGATGATGATTGCCGGATGCTCAGGCGATTTCACCACCGGAACATAAACCAAGTCGGCAAAGCCCTTTCCCGTGGAAAGTTCCTTGAAACAGTTGTAATAGTTGAGCGCGTGTACAAAAG
>CALFIU010000094.1 GCA_937877455.1 uncultured Bacteroidales bacterium | reverse complement strand
TAGAATGATGTGTAGGGGCGGACCTGCGTGTCCGCCCGATCAAATGAAATTGACGTGATTTAACCTTACATTAAATTGAAAGTTGTATAAAATTACAATTTATAAAAAAAAATTATTAAATTTGCTGCAAAAATCAAAAGCCAATGAAACCTATATTTATTGCAGGGCCGTGTGTAATAGAATCGGCAGAATTATTGGACATTGTAGCAACAGAAATTGTTAAAATTTCGTCCGAACTTGATATTGAAATTATTTTCAAGGCATCGTTTGATAAAGCCAACCGCACATCTATACAATCATTTAGAGGTCCAGGGTTGCAAAAAGGACTTCAAATGCTTTCAGACATAAAGGAAAAATTTAACCTTAAAATTTTAACAGATATTCATGAAAGTTGGCAAGCCTCTCCAGCGGGACAAGTGGCTGATGTGATACAAATTCCAGCATTTTTATGCCGTCAAACAGATTTACTTGTAGCAGCCGCAAAAACTGGTAAAATTGTTAATATAAAAAAAGCTCAATTTCTTTCTGGTATGGATATGCAATATACAGTTCAAAAAGCATCAGAAAGCGGTGCAAAAGAAATATGGCTAACAGAAAGAGGAAATATTTTTGGCTACAACAATCTAATTGTAGATTTTAGAAATATTGCCGATATGAAAAATTTTACCCCTTTCGTTATAATGGATTGTACTCATAGTGTTCAACGCCCAGGAGCAGCGGGCGGAAAAACTGGTGGCAACAGAGAATTTGTACCTGCTATGGCATTAGCAGCCAAGGCCTTTGGCGCAACGGGTTATTTCTTTGAAACACATCCAGATCCCGAAAAAGCTCTTAGCGATGGTAGCAATATGTTGTATCTTAAAGATTTAAAAACTGTAATTAAATCACTTTTATGACACTTTATAGAGAAATAGCAGCCAAATGCCTACGTGATGAAGCATTGGCACTAACAGAACTTGTGGAGCAACTTGATGAAAATTTTGATAGAGCAGTAGATATTATTCTCGGCTGTAAAGGAAAAGTTATTATTACTGGTGTAGGAAAAAGTGGTCATATAGGCGAAAAAATTGCAGCCACACTTTCGAGTACTGGCACACCAAGTTTTTTTGTCAACCCACTTGATGCTTATCATGGCGACCTTGGCGTTATTGAACACAACGATGTGGTTATTGCCATAAGTAATAGCGGACAAACTGATGAATTGTTAAGGTTTTTCCCTTTTCTTTTAGAAAATAAAATTCCAGTTATTGGTATTAGTAGCAATCCACAAAGTTTGTTGGCACAAAATAGTACAGCTCACATAAAAGTAAGCGTAAGATATGAGGCTTGCCCACTTGGGCTTGCACCTACATCAAGCACAACGGCTGTTTTAGCCATGGGCGATGCTTTAGCATGTGCTCTTATTGAGGCACGTAATTTCAAAAAAAGTGATTTTGCACATTTTCATCCAGGGGGAAGCCTTGGCAAACAGTTGCTTACCAAAGCAAAGGACGTAATGCAAAAAGACAATTTGCCGATAATAGATCCCGAAACCCTTTTATCGCAAGCCGTAATAAATGTTAGCCAAGGTAGATTGGGCTTATGCGTGGCTGTTGATAAAGATGATAAAATAATGGGATTGATAACTGATGGCGATGTACGCAGAGCCATGGAAAAAAGCCAAAATAAATTTTTTGAACTAAAAGTTAAAGATATTATGACAATAAATCCCAAAACCGTAACACCTGAAACAAAAATAGCCCAAATAAGTCAAACGATGCACAAAAATAAAATACATGCAGTGCTTGTAACCGACAAAGAAAATCACTTACTCGGCATTGTAGATTCGTTTAGAACAATGCTATAAACTCAAAAAAAAATGAAAATACAAATAACATCAACTATTTTTGCAGCAATGTTTTTTGGATGCAACGTTCCAAGCCAAAAAAGCAATACCAAAATAGAAGAAAAAGACACTACTGAAATAGCACAAGAGATACCAATAGAAAAGCAATCACTTCCCGATACTATTTTTTCGTCGGCAAAAAATTTAGTTTGGAATATAACTTATTTTGACACCGATACTATTGGGCAATTATCAGACTACGAAAATGTATATTTAAATACACCCGGAATTTTTACCTTTAGAGGTAATATTTTACGAAACACGCAGAATTTTATGGGTAAAGTAACTGGCACGCCCGACAGTGTAGAAGTTGTATGGCGATTTAACACATCATACGACACAACAAAAACAAAATACGGAACATGGGGAGGTGGTTCGGGCTGGACGGGGCAACCTTTATATGCCCAATGG
Organism: uncultured Bacteroidales bacterium; assembly: GCA_937877455.1. Classification (GTDB taxonomy): domain Bacteria; phylum Bacteroidota; class Bacteroidia; order Bacteroidales; family UBA3824; genus UBA3824. The sequence goes on along the minus strand of CALFIU010000094.1, from coordinate 9,167 downwards.
CCTGACAGCATTATACAAAAAATAAAAAGCCAAAGCCCAGCACTTAAAGATTTTGGAACAAAAGAAATAATTGTTGGCTCTTTGTGTGGAAAACTTTATTTTATCAATTACGAAAGTGGTAAAGCATCGCGAGAAGAATTTGACGTACAAAACCCAATAAAAGGCACACCATCAATAGACCCAACACTTAATGGCAACATTTACGTTGGACAAGGTGTTCCACGGCAACAGCCATTTGGTTGCTTGTGTTTCAATATGTTTAGCCATAAGCAAACGTTTTTCAAAGGCAATGATTCCAACGCATGGCGAGGTTGGAACGCATTTGATTCTTCGCCAGTAGCTGTTGGTGGATATTTGTTTTGGCCCAGCGAAAACGGCACAATATATAAATACAAAAAAACAGGCGACAGCATCACATTACATTCTACATTGCGATACAAACGTCAAGGAAGAAACGCTCCTGGTGTAGAGTCAAGTATTTGTATTTTTAAAAATTATGGTTATTTTTGCGACAATCATGGCAATATAATTTGCATTAACCTAAATACCTTGAAACCTATTTGGCATTACAACAATTATGACGATTCTGACGGAACAATTGTTTGTAAACCAAAAAATGGTGTACCTTATATTTATAGTGGTTGTGAGGTTGACAAGCAAGGTACTGAAGGAATAAGTCGCATTGTAAAATTAAACGGCTGTAATGGTGATACCATTTGGCAATGCACAATACCATGCAAAAGAATGGTAACTCCAAACAAAACACTTGATGGTGGAATGTATTGCACACCATTATTAGGACAAGGCGACTGCGACTCGCTGATTTTTATGAATATTTGTACAAACAACAATGCTGGAGCTGGACATTTTTACGCCATAAACACAAAAAATGGAAAAGTAGAATATTTTAAAAAATTAAAATCTTTTGCATGGTCGTCGCCAGTGGCTTTTTATAACGAGAACAACAAAATGTTTATATTTACGGGCGATGCCTCTGGAAATGTCTATCTCATAGACGCTTTAACAGGCAAAACGCTTTTTACAAAAAATATGGCCATAAATTTTGAATCTTCACCTGTTGCCATTGATAATTACGCCGTTGTAGGCTCTCGTGGCACAACTATTTATAAATTTTTAATAAAATGATAAAAAAATTTTTAATTGCAGCGTTAACATTAATTTTACCATTATGTCTAAATGCCCAAAACGGCAAAATGGAGGCAATGCGCAACATAGTTGCCGATAGTTATAATTTTTGGCTTTACACTCCTTCGGAAGCCGATATGCGTACAGAAGAACCTGATACAAAATTTGATGAAGTAGCACTTCCAGAAAATATTAAAACACCACCGCCTCCTGTAATAATATTTTTACACGGTGCAAGCCTTTGTGGAACAGATCTTTACAAAGTTAGACGTTATGGTTGTTTAGATGCTATAAGCCGTGGTAGAAATATCAATGCTGTAATTATTGCACCTCAAAATCCCGGCGGAGCATGGAATCCTAAAAAAATTATGGACATTGTTAAATGGGTAAACGACAACCGCGAAATAGATACCACACGCATTTATGCTATAGGAATGAGTCTCGGTGGATATGGAACAATGGATTTGGCTGGTACTTATCCCGACAAAATAGCCGCTGCAATGGCTTTGTGTGGTGGTTGCTATCTTAAAGATCAAACGGGACTTGGAAAACTTCCTCTTTGGATTATACATGGAACAGCAGACCGCGCTGTGCCTGTAAAATGTTCTAAAGAAGTGGTTGAAAATCTTAAAGAGAACAAAAATGATAGTTTGCTAATGTACGATTGGCTCAAAGGCGCATCGCACTCGGCATTAGCAAAAATATTTTATATGGAAAAAACCTACGATTGGCTTTTTTCACACTCTCTCGAAGACAGCACTCGTAATATAAATAGAAACACAGAAATAACTCTTGACGATTTAAAAACGGCTTACACAGGCATCAACAAAAATCTCGCTCACGTTAGCGAAATAGACACAAACCGCAACGCTACATTGCCATCTGTTTATACTACGTCAACATATTCTTCTTCTCATGCCTATTATACTGTTAGACAAGGAGATACTCTTGGAGCAATTTCTAAAAAGACACATACTTCAGTTGCCACATTGTGCCGACTTAATGGAATTTCTACTAAAACAATCTTGAGAATAGGAAGAAAAATAGCATACTAATTTTTTGGAGGAGAAATATCATTTTTTTTGTATTAAAGTTTGTACAACAAATATTCAGACTTTAGAATTTGTTAGCAAACTAATGACAATACACAAAAAAAATCCTCTCAAAATTTCGTTTACAAAATATTTTTAACTAAATTGCAGAAAAATATTAACATCAAAGAAATATCAAAATATGAAAATGAGCGGAAGACGGGAAAGTTCAAATGTGGACGACCGTCGCGGTGGAACAACCGCAAAAAGAGCAGGCAGTCTTAGCCTCGGAGGAATACTTATTGGATTAGCTGTATGGTACTTTACTGGCAATTCATCCACTTTGCAAAACCAAATACAAAGCGGCATGCAAACAACACAAACATCGCAAGAATATACAGAAGGTCAACAAGAAGCAACATACAGCAAATTTGCACGTCAAGTATTGGCTGGTACAGAAGATGTTTGGGACAAAATTTTTAAAGAACAAGGTTGGGGCAACTATTCAAAACCTGCTATGGTACTATATCGCGACCAAACATCAACTGCTTGTGGTACAGGCACTTCAAGTACAGGACCTTTTTATTGTCCGGGCGACCAAAAATTATACATAGACCTTTCGTTTTTTGACCAAATGGAAAAACAAATGAAAGCAGGCGGAGATTTTGCATACGCATACGTTGTAGCCCACGAAGTTGGTCATCATGTACAATATCTCACAGGCATAAACCAACAAGTAAACAAAAAAATGCAACAATGCCGTACAGAAGCCGAAGCCAACCAATGGAGCGTAAGACAAGAACTTCAAGCTGACTTTTTGGCTGGAATATGGGCTCACTACGACAACCAAATGTACAATTCTATTGAGGATGGCGACATAGAGGAAGGTATCAACTGCGCACAAAAAATTGGCGATGACTATCTTCAAAAACAAGCTGGATACAGAGAAATTCACTCAGATCTTTTTACCCACGGCACCTCTGCTCAACGTATGAAATGGTTTAAACTCGGTTTGCAAGGCGACATGAATAACTTTTTAAAAATGTTTGAATGTAATTACAACGAATTGTAAGCCACACAAAAAAATAAACAAAAACGCACCACAATTTATATTTGCGGTGCGTTTTTATTATCAAAAAGAATAAATTTTTATTTCAAAATTTCATTTACAATAAATTCTCCAACTTCTGTTGTAGAATAAGCCTTACCTTCTGCAATATCTTCGGTACGAATCTGCTGTGCAAGCGACAAATTAACAGCATCTTTTATAGCCTTAGCCTCAGCATTCATGTTAAACGAAGTTTCTAAAAGCATAGCGGCAGAAAGAATTGCAGCCAAAGGATTAGCAATGTTTTTTCCTGCAGCCTGCGGATACGAACCATGAATTGGCTCAAAAAGCGATGTATATGTTCCAACAGATGCACTCGGCATCAATCCCATAGAACCAGTTATAACACTTGCCTCATCGGTAAGAATATCACCAAAAGTATTTTCGGTAACAATTACATCAAAATCTTTTGGTGTGGTGATTAATTTCATCGATGCGTTGTCAACAAACATATAGTCAACACTTATCGAAGGATAATCTTTTTCCATACGGCGAGCGGTTTCTCTCCATAATCTTGAAGTTGCCAACACATTAGCCTTGTCAACAACAAGTAGTTTTTTACGACGTTGACCTGCTATTTCAAAAGCTGTTTTTAAAATACGTTCTATTTCATAAACAGAATATATGTTAGTATCAAATGCAGTGTTACCATCTTCGGTACGTCCTTTCATCCCAAAATACATACCACCAGTAAGTTCACGAACCACGGTAAAATCTGCACCCTCAACTATTTCTTTTTTTATTGGCGATTTATGAATTAGCGCGTCAAAAGTAAATATTGGACGGATATTGGCATATAAACCAAGTTCCTTACGTATTTTCAACAATCCCTGTTCTGGACGAACCTTAGCATTGGGATTATTATCGTATTTTGGACTTCCAAAAGCACCAAACAATACTGCATCGGTTTGTTTACACGTGTCTATGGTTTCCTTTGGCATTGGATCGCCGACAGCATCAATTGCGGCAGCACCACCTATTACTGGTATGAATTTAAAATCGTGTCCAAATTTTTTTGCCACGGCCTCCAAAGCTTTTTGAGCCTGTGCGGTAACTTCTGGACCAATTCCATCACCTGGAAGCACTGATATTTGCTTGTTCATTTTTATTTTGTATGTTGTTTTTCAAAATTTACAATGTCGTCCTTCATACTCAAAAGATACGACGTGTTATCAAAACCTTTAAGCAGACATTCTCTACGGAACGATTCTATTTGAAAATTAAACACATTTCCTGTTATAGGATTTGTAATTGTCTGTTCTTCAACGCTAACACGTATTTCCACATCAGGATTTTCGGTTATTGTTTTCATCAACTCGTTGAGATATTCTTTGCTAACAGTAAGTGGCAAAAGACCATTGTTAAACGAGTTATTTTTAAAAATATCGGCAAAAGAAGTGGAGACCACCACTCTAAAACCATAATCATACAAAGCCCAAACGGCATGCTCGCGGCTACTTCCGCATCCAATATTATTACCAGCAACAAGTATTTTTCTATCACCAGGATATTTATTAAGACAAAAATCTGCAATAGGAGTATCTGTTCCTGATTGGTAGCGAAGATCTCTGAAAAGGTTTTTTCCAAAATCACCACGTTTTACAGCTTTTAAAAAACGTGCAGGAATAATCTGGTCGGTATCAATGTTTTCTGCATTAAACGGTACCGCTTTAGATATTGTGAGGTTGTTTTTTTCCATTTTACAATTGTGTTACGTATCTAACAAGTTTTTTTTTCTTGTTTTACAAAAAATTTCTTGGATCAGTTATCACACCCGTAACAGCCGCAGCCGCTGCAGTATAAGGAGATGCAAGCATTGTGCGAGCACCTGTACCTTGGCGACCTTCAAAATTACGATTTGATGTTGATACACAGTATTTTCCAGCGGGAACTTTGTCGGCATTCATCGCCAAACAAGCCGAACAGCCAGCCAATCTCAATTCTGCACCTGCATCCTTGAATATTTGGTTAAGACCTTCTCTTTCGGCCTGACGCATAACTTCGTTGCTACCAGGAACAATAAGAACCTCAACGTTTTTGGCAATTTTTCTACCTTTTAATATTTCAGCTGCCATGCGTAAATCTTCAATTCGTCCGTTGGTACAACTGCCAATAAATACATAGTCAATTGGTTTACCGAGCAATTTTTCTCCACGTTTTAATCCCATGTATTTCAAAGCCTCATCAAGTCCGCGTATCGAATCGTTGTCGGGAACAACGCCATCAATAGCAATGCCCATTCCCGGATTTGTTCCGTATGTTATCATAGGCGGCATAATTGATGCGTCAAACGCCAATTCATCGTTAAATTTGGCATCACTATCGCTAAACAACAATTTCCATTCTTCAGCAGCCTTTTCAAAATCAGCATCCTTTGGAGCATATTTTCTACCTTTAACATAATCAATAGTCAATTGGTCGGGAGCAACTATTCCTCCTCTCGCACCCATTTCTATGCTCATGTTACAAAGTGTCATACGAGCTTCTACAGAAAGATTCTTGATTGCTTGCCCAGCAAACTCTATAAAACGTTTTGTACCGCAATCGGTTCCCTTTTGGCTCAAAATATATAGTGCAAGATCCTTTGATGTTACACCTTTTTGCAAATCACCATCAACAGTTATACGCATCTGCAACGGTTTGTATTGCAATAAACATTGGCTTGCAGTAACGTTTTCTACTTCGCCCGTTCCTATACCAAAAGCTATACAACCAAGTGCGCCATGGGTTGAAGTATGGCTATCGCCGCAAACTATTGTCATTCCAGGACGAGTAAGCCCCAATTCTGGACCAATAACATGCACAATGCCGTTATCGGGATGGTCAAGTCCAAAATATGTTAGACCAAAATCCTTAGTATTTTTTTCTATTGTAGAAATTTGCGCTTCACTCAAAGAATCTGGCAACGGTCTTACTCTATCCTTTGTTGGTACATTGTGGTCGCATGTGGCAGTGATACGATGTGGCATCAACACGCCTATCCCCCTTTTTCTTAACGCTTCAAATGCTTGTGGTGATGTTACCTCATGCATATATTCCCTATCTATAAACAGCACACATGGGCCATCGGGAATTTGTTTTACGATATGTTTTTCCCATATCTTATCAAAAAGTGTTTTTCCATTCATAATGCCCCAAAATTATAATTTTTTTTTCCACTAAAAAAATATAGTTCTTTTTTTGAAAGAATTCATTAGATATTCAAAATTTCTATTTTCCTTAGATTCTCTTTTATTTTTCAAACTATCATAGGAAATATTTCCATATAGCATTATTTTTCCACCTCCATTTTCTCCTTTTCTAGCGGCTCTACCTAAAGCTTGCTTTTCTATTCTTTCTGATTCAGCATTGAAAGTCAATATAACATATAATCCTCCATTCTTTTCACATTCTTTATTAATTCTTATATCAGTCCCTCTTCCACATAAATTTGTTGATATAATAATTGTTTTTGGACCTATCTCTTTGTTTAAAAAATTACTTTGTTCAGGATTATCATTTCTGTCGTATATAATAATATTTCTTTTATCTATTAGATTTGATTCTTCTAATTTTCTTTTAATTATATGAACTTGATCTATATATTTAACTATTACTAAAATGGCTCTGTTTGCATTATATTTTTGAAATATTTCATTTAATGATATTAAAGGTAATTAACGGCGGATTATTAGTCATTTGTTTACTATGAAAAATTTTTGTTGTAATATAAAAAAGCTATGTTAAACATCTCAAACGTTGTAGACAGACTCCGCGAGATTATGGACGATGAAACCATAAACCAGCTGCAAGAAGAATTGAATTCTTACCACGTAGCTGACTTGGCGGACATATTTCAAGAATTAAAGCAGGATGAACGTCTGCAATGCTTTAAGCTGCTTAATGAAGATAAAGCCGCGGATTTGGTGGAATATTTACCGCCGCAGATGCAAGTGGAATTATTGGGCGATATTGATGAAGAAGTAGCATCAAGAATTATTAATAAACTTCCGCATGACGCGGCAGCTGACGTTTTGGGAGATATGGAGGAGGATGAAAGTGAAACTTACCTCGACAAACTTCCTCAGAAATTCTCCGATGAAGTAAGAGAACTTCTTGCATACAATGAAGATACCGCCGGCGGATTGATGAACCCTGCTGTTATAACAGTTAATGTCGGAATGAGTGTAGGTGATGTATTAAGCCACATTCGTGCAAAGGCTCAAGAGGACAATATGGAGCTTTATTACGTTTACGTTACCGATAAACAAAATCATTTACTTGGGGTTTTATCATTAAGAAAACTTTTAACTTCATCTGTAAATGCTAAAGTCGAAGATATTATGACAACTGATATCGTAAAGCTTCATATTGATGATTATAACGATTTCATCGTTGATGAATTTATGAAATACCAATACAACGCTCTGCCTGTTGTAGATTTATATAACAGGTTAAAAGGTATGATAACTTGGGATGACGTACATGATTTGTTTGAAGAAGAAACAACGGAAGAAATTTACCAGTCATCAGGTATTTCAACGGAATCTATTGACGAAGATGAGATTTTATCTGGTAATTTGATGAACGCAGTACGAGCACGTACACCGTGGTTATTTATAACGTTAATCGGTGAATTTTTGGCTGTACAGGTGGCAAATCATTTTAATCATACGGTTGCGGCATTACCGATAGTAGCTGTATTTATGCCGTTGTTGGCAGGATTGGGCGGAAACATCGGTACTCAAAGTATTACGCTTATGGTTCGCGGGCTTTCGACGGGAGAATTAACATTAAGTTCGGCTTTTCACCATATATTCAGAGAATGTATTGTCGGATTGATGATAGGTTCGGGATTTGGGGTAATGGTTGCGGGTGTAACTTGGGGCTGGCAGCATAATATAGAACTTGGCGTGGTTGTAGGATTTGCAATGGTTGTTAATATGACAATGGCAACTGTTATAGGAACATTGACACCATTTGGCTTGAAGGCTATAAATATTGATCCCGCAATAGCTTCGGGCCCGTTAATCGCTACAACTATTGACGTCATCGGTTTAACAATTTACTTTACTATGGTTTCAACCTTTCTCGTTCGGAGTTTTTCGTAAATCGTTAAAATATTGTATTGATAATACAATGTATACTTTAGATTCAAAAAAATATTATTCATGGTTGGAGCAGGAATAAGCACCTCCGCTGGAATTCCAGACTTTAGATCAAACACAGGACTTTTTAAACAATTACAAGATAAATATAATTTATCAAGTCCAGAAGAATTTTTCCAAAAGACTACATTTTTAAAAAATCCTATGTATTTTTATGAATTTACAAAATTATTTGATTTAAGTAAAGTAAATGCAACAATATCTCATAAATTCATGAACTTTTTAACAAGTAAAAATATGGTTAAATTTGTATTTACCCAAAATATTGATGGTCTTGAAAAAAAAGCTAAAATACCTGATGATAAATTAGTCTTCGCCCATGGTAATTTTTACACAGGCCACTGTGCACAATGTAATTGCTCAATTGATATAGAAAAAATAAACGAAGGAGTAAAAAAAGGAGAAGTTTATTATTGCCCCAGTTGTAAAGGGCCATGCAAACCCAATGTTGTTTTTTATGGAGAGGGATTGCCTGTAAAATTTTTCGAATCCTTGCAGCAATTGCCAGAAGTTGATCTTATTATAATAATGGGAACATCATTGAAAGTTAATCCATTTGCTATGATACCCTATTTGCCTGAAATACATGCTTATAAGCTTGTGCTTAATATGGAAGAAGTAGGTCAATTTGGATATTACTTTTTAGAATCTGATGCTCTTTTTATTCAAGGAAAAACTGATAATAGTGTTATTAAATTTCTAAAGGACGTTAAATTATAGATCGGAAGAGCACAC
>CALFIU010000093.1 GCA_937877455.1 uncultured Bacteroidales bacterium | reverse complement strand
CTCGAACTCGCGACCCCATGCGTGACAGGCATGTATTCTAACCAACTGAACTACCAAACCTTTTTGTTTCAATTGCGTTGCAAAGGTAGAATAGAATTTTTAAATTGCAAATTTTTCAACCATTTTTTTTTAAAAAAAAGCAATTCAGTTTTTTTTCTCTTTGACAATCAACAATTTAAAAATTATCAATTTTTAGTTTTTACTCCGTTTACACGCCCAGCACTGCTAAAATTAAACTGAATATCTCCAATATTGCTAACCAAAACACGACGTGTGGCTGGACAATGGATAATTTTTCCATCGCCAAGATACAACGCCGAATAAATTATCTTTCCATTTTTTTCAAAAAAAACAACATCACCAAAAGCCATTTCACTTTTTGAAATTTTTTTAAGGTCTTTTACCAATTTGGCTGGAGTGTTAGATAATTTAACATTTGCATAATTTTTATAAATTCCTGCTACAAGTCCCGCTGCATCTGTTCCAACTCCCTTACTCATTGCTCCTGCTTGATGTGGTGTTCCAAGCCAACCTTCTATCTCAGCAAGCAAAGTTAGATTTTCATTACCAGAAAATTTGGTATTGAGTACTTCGGAAAATTCGCTATATGAAGTTGATTTTATACTTGAAGAATTGTCGCTTTCTGAAGTTTTTGATGAACTATTGTCGCTTTTTTTGCTTTCTTTTTTTGAAGAAGAATTGTCAACAATAGTCTGATTTGTCTTGTTTTTCAACGCTTTAACACGTCCACCAGTATAAAAATGCTCTTTGTAATAAGCTTGTGTAAGATTATCAACTTTTACACCAATATTTTTGCTCGTTGCCGAATGTACAAAATTATTGTCGCCAAGATATATACCAACATGATAAATTTTCCCAGAACTATTGGTAAAAAACAATATATCACCACATTGAAGATTTTTTTGCGATACTTTTTCAACATCGTTAATCATCAAATAAGACGACCGTTGGAGCGAAATACCATAAACTGCAGAATAAACACCACTTACAAAACCTGAACAATCGGTACCTTTGCCTTTTACACTTGAAGCATATTTGTAAGGTGTTCCGAGCCATTCGCAAATTTCTTTCAACAAATTAATATCTTCGTTGCCCTTAAATGTGGTATTAAGTTTTTTGGAATATTTTTCATAAGGGTCTGATTCTGTAAGTAAATTTGTATTAATACATGAACTACAAGCTGTTACAGAAAAAGCTGCAGCGTTTAAAAAAATTATTGCAGATGAAATAAATAGTATAAATCTTTTCATTTTTCGTACATTTTGTTTGGCGCAAAGTTAAAAACTTTTTACAAAACGCATTAGATTTTTTTATGAAAATTTTCCAAAAAGTTGTTTATCAAAGAATTTCCACCTTTTTTTTCATCGCTTTCTTTAAAGTAATCGTCATCATCAAAATCTTGTTCCTCCTCGTCATTGGTAAAATTATAAACCAATGAATGTATTGCTGCCGCCAACGATAATGCTCTATAACCCCAATATTCTTTAAAATTTTGAATACATTCGTTAAGCGAAACCGCCATTGCTTGCTCCGAACCTGTGCCAAAATTGCCTGTAAAATTTTTCATATCTTGATAAATATCGGCAACACATTCTGAAATTTCTGCTTGTTCGTAACCCGAATCATTTGTGGCAGAGTTGTATATGTTGACGTAATTGTCGTCTTTGCCAAGTTTTTGTGATATATTGTTTCTCACAAAACCATAGTCGTATTCCGATACAAAAATTTCTGATTCTCCATCAAAAAATTGTTCATCGTCTTCAATCGGTAACAACGTAGCTTTAAGATAAATTAACGGAAGAAGTTTATGTAGTTTTAGTAGAAAATCTTTTTTTGAAAACTTATTACACTTCTCCAAAAAACCGCAATATTCAGCCGCTACTGTAACAAATTCTATTGTATTTTTTTCGTAAATCTTATCCATTTTTATAACTGTTAACTTTTACAAGCAAATTTTTTACATTTATTCTTCCAAACGATAAATTTGCTTTGCCAATTCGGCATCCATTACGTTGCGAAACGGTCCAATTGCCAACGTTTGAAACTTAAGACTCTCTCGTAAAAGATCGTAAAATTCTTTAGTACTACCCGATGCAACTGCCGCTGCCATACGTTCAAACTGGTAAGAATGGCTACGCGTCATAATGTTAACCTTTGCTAAAAACCAACTATAACTACTATTTCCTCCAACTGGCAAAAGGCTATCTGCTTTGGCATAATAAATCTGTAATGCATAGTTGGCATCTTCGCGCGAAGAATAAGGACCAACAGCTATCATTGAACCAGCTGCACACCCTTTCCAAAGGTTATATTTAAAATCTTCTTGCGAACCACTATAAACTTTTTTTGAGATAGGACGCATAACATATTCTTTGGCTTTTGTTCCACTCAACGCATTAGTAATCTTAACGTTAATCCAATAAACAGTATGGTTTTCTCTTTCTTGTGCATGCACATCAACAATGCCAATGCAAAAAAAAGTAGCCAACATTAATGATATTACAATCTGTTTCATAATAGACTTTTTACGAGGTTAAAATTAATTATAAAACGTTGTTTTCCAAAAAATATTTTACTTAACTACTTCGCATCAATTTTATTTAAACATTCTGTTCTCTTTATAAAATCTACCTTACAACATCGTATTTTGGCAAGAGATAAACCGTTCGCTCCTTTATAAATTCATAACGCTTATAGTCTTTTACAATAAACTTTACAACATTTTTTCCCGGCACAAGATTTACCGTATATGCCAAAGGATAATCGCAATCTTTTTGTTGTTGATCTGGTGGAAGTTTTTTAAACTCACTGAAATTCACCTGCTCAACGTCATTAACCGTTACTCTTACATTAGTTGGAATGCCAAAACTATTTAAACAAAATTTAAATTGCATTTTATTTTCAACAGTGGTAGATACCGAATCTGCAGGAAAAGAAAATTTCATATCCGACCGCTCAACGTTTTTCATTTTGAGTACAGCCATATCCCAGTTTTTTCCCCATGCCGAAGTTGTTCCTGCCAAAAGCAATCCATTGTCTCGCGTTTCTACCACACATTTTGCATAATCTTGACTTTTTCGTTTTAATACACGTTCCCAAATAAGGTTGCCTCTGCTATCGTATTTTAACATTAAAAAAGACGAAATGTCGCGTGAATTTGAACTCGAAAAACCACAAACCACATAGGCATCATCGTAGGTTTGTATTATGTCGGTGGCTTCGTCCCAATTTTCGTTGCCATACGTTGTTGACCAAATAGTATCGCCATTCATATCACATTTTACAACAAGCACATCATAGTCAAGTATAGGATAAGGCCTTGTGTATCCAGCAATTACAATGTTACTATCACGAGTGGCAACAACACCTGCACCAGCGCACCAATTGTTATAATAATATGTTTGACTCCACTCATCGTTGCCATCTTTGTCCAACTTTATCAACGACATAAGTTTTTGACCACCATCGCCGCCGCCAATATAGCCTGTTACTACAAAGCCACCATCGAATGTTTCGGCAATAGAAAGGGCTCTGTCGTCGTTACTTCCGCCAAACTCTCTCTCCCACATAAGATTACCATAACTATCGGTTTTTATAACATACCAATTTGGCTCGCCATCTACATTTGAACTTGAATAACCACAAATGGCAAGGCAGTGATCCTTAGTTTCTATCACTTTAAGACCTTCCTCATTGCTTGAACCTCCGTATGTTTTTTGCCAAATTATGTTGCCTAACGTATCTATCTTTAATAAAAGTAAATCGCTTTGAAACTCTCGTTTTTTTATTATATAGCCCGTTATTACAATTGCGCTGTCGAGTTCTGTTTGAATCATGCTTTTTGCCGATGTTGTGGAATATTCAACAAAAGTCTTTGCCCAACGGTCTCGGCTGTCGGGATACATTTTTACAGCCCATAGGTTATGTTCTTGCCAACGTGCAAAACCTGCTGCCATATAAAAACCTTCTCGCGTTTCAACACACGTGTTAGCCTCGTCCCATCCATCGCCGCCAAACGTTTTGGCCCATTCAACAGTGTATTGTCCAAAACTGTAATTATAAATAAACAGCGTAAAAATACTTATTATCAATAGTTTTAATTTGTGCATTATAATTTGGCTTTTATTTTTGATTAGCAATAAAAATGCCAACAAATATTTTTTTACACACAAACAATTTTTTGAGAGATTAAACTTGCTAACAATATTTTTTCAAAAACATAACAAAAGCAGACCACCGAACAATGTCCGATAGTCTGCCCAATCTATAATAAACAAAAACTACTTTCCGAAATACCTATTATACAATCCTTCAAATCCTTTTCCATGACGAGCCTCGTCTTTGGCCATCTCATGAACAGTGTCGTGAATTGCATCGTTTCCAATTTCCTTAGCACGTTTTGCAATGCGATATTTATCGGCACACGCACCAGCCTCTGCATTCATACGTTTTTCGAGATTAGTTTTTGTATCCCAAACAATATCACCGAGCAATTCTGCAAATTTGGCTGCATGCTCGGCTTCTTCCCAAGCATAACGTTTAAATGCCTCCGCAATTTCAGGATAGCCTTCTCGGTCAGCTTGTCTGCTCATAGCCAAATACATACCAACCTCAGAACATTCGCCTGTAAAATGGTTGTTAAGGTCTTTTAGCATCTCCTCGTCGCAACCTTTAGCAGTTCCAAGTTCGTGTTCTGCTACAAATTCTAACTTTGTATCGGTTAGTTCTTTAAACTTAGATTTAGGTGCTTTACACTGGGGACACTTTTCTGGGGGTTCGGGGCCTTCGTGTACAAATCCACAAATGGCACAAATCCATTTTTTCTTCATATAATCAAAATTATTTGTTTGTTTAATTAAATTGTATTGTTTTTAACGCTGGTCAAATCTAAATTCAAAAGTCAAATTTTACAAATTTTAATTGCATTTTTTTATTTTTTTAACAAAAATTTTTAATTTTGTAAAAATTAAAAAAAACGATTGTTATGGATACATTTATTGATATTAGTCTATTGGTTATGATATTATTGGGTATAGCTTATGCCGCATACGAAGTAAAACAAAACGCAGAAAAATAAAAATACGAAAAAATTTTTACAATAGTTTATAACAACTGAAACATTATTCCTAACCTACCTCTCCTATTTATATAATATTTCATTT
>CALFIU010000092.1 GCA_937877455.1 uncultured Bacteroidales bacterium | reverse complement strand
TTTTTTTTATATTTTATTTAATTGTTTTTTAATCAGCGTTTTACAACTTAAAAAAAAATAAAAAAAATTACTTTTAATCAAAATAAAAAAAAATAAAAAAAAATTTGCAAATAAGAAAACACTCTTTATCTTTGCAACATGAAAAATCGGGGTGTAGCGCAGTTGGTAGAGCGCTACGTTCGGGACGTAGAGGTCAAGAGTTCGAGTCTCTTCACTCCGACAAAGTATTAATAGATATTTTTATTAAACCGCTGAATAACAGCGGTTTTTTTGTTTATAACCGCTCTTATTGCGATATTTTTGGAGGTACTTATTTCAACTTTTCCCCTTAATTTTGTGTCATAAATAGTTACACATAGGAGTTACAGCGGAGTTACACTTTACGCAGCGATGCAAAAAAGAGTTACATTCCTACTAAAAAAAATACTCCTTGATAAATCGTGTAACTTGTTGAAAATTAATGTTTAATTACAAACTAATTTTTTTTTAAAATTATGGCAAAAATCACAAAGTGTTACAATTATCGTAACAAACTCAATGCTGAGGGAAAGGCACAAATCGTTATCCGTATTTCTGTGGGTAAGGAGAAAAAGTATTTTAACACAGGGTATTGGATTGAACCGCATTTTTGGGACGAAAAAAAGGCAGAGGTTAAAAAGACATACCCAAACTTTCAAAAAATCAACCAACGGCTCAACGGTAAAGTTGCCGAATTTCAGCAAAAGGAAATTGAACTGATTAACACAGGCAAACCGTTTTCCGTGAAAGATTTTTTTGAAACACCAAAAGAAAAACAAAATTTTGTTGATTGGTGTGAAAAGGTCATTACAGAACGTAGAAATACCGTTTCTGATAAACATAAAAGCCTGTATAGAAAGGTTATTGGCGAGGTTATTGCCCTAAAAAAGACAGAAAATTTCAAAATTAAAGATTTGGATTTGGATTTCCTGTATCAGTATCAAAATTTTCTGTTGAAAAAAGACCTTGACCCAAAAACAATTAATAAGCGGCTGCAAATGCTTGCAATGTTTGTGAATGAGGCAATAAAAACAGGTCTTTTAAAACCTTCTGAAAATTGCTTTTTGGATTATAAGTATTTGAAAGAAACCGACAAAGAACGTTTTATGCCGTCAAAAGAGGAGGTCGAGAAACTTGAAAGTCTTGACTTGTCTTATAACAAAGAGTTGGAGTTGGTAAGGGACTTGTTTGTTTTTAATTGCTATGTTGGTATGAGAAATGAAGATTTGTTTTCTCTGTCATACGATAATCTATCTGTCGAAAATGGAGAAACCATACTTCACTTTGTCGAACATAAAACCCAAAAACAAAACATTAAAATGTTAGTATTTTAGGCTACGGCAAGGGTGTGAAGTTTTTGGAAAAATACAAAGGTCAAGATGAAAATTTATTGTTTCCAAGATTGCCCGATACAAAAATCAGAAAACACGTTGAAACTTTATGTACCGTTATAAATGCGCGACTTCCTTTTACTTTTTATGGCAGTCGTCATTTTTGCTTGTCGGATTTGGCAAGTAGAGGTTTGCCGATAAACGACTTGCAGTATTTTGCAAAACATAGCGACATCAGAACTACGCAATATTATTTGCACTCACAAACAATGGATACTAAACTACGTCAAATTTTTACAAAGAATTGATTTTTTTCTTTGCTAAGAATATAGTGTTATAGACGAATTTAATACAATAAAATCCAAAATAAACGTTTATATAATTGGTAACAATTAGTAATAAACGTAAATATAATTGTAACAATCAGTAACACAAAAATTAATTATTAAAACAAACATGAATAAAAAAAGAGTAATAAAATCATATTATTATTGTGAATGCGATGTTTGTGGTAAGAATTTTACTGCAAAATATAGCAATACACGATATTGCAGCAATGCTTGTAAGCAAAAAGCATATAGAATTGGATATTCCGAGAAAAAAACACGAGAAAACACTATTGAATTGCAATTATTGACACAAAAAAACAAAGAAACTGAATTGCAAAACGAAAAATTGAGGTTGGAATTGACAATTCAACAAAACGAAATTCGAAGAAATACACAAAGATTACAATTAATCAACGAGGGAAAAGAACGAGTTAAACAAGAGGAAGAACAAAAATTGAAACGTCAGAAAGAATTTGATGAATGGGAAACAAAAACGAATATGCGAAACGATACGAATACTAAAATTATAGATTCAATTTTGAATAGATTAATAAAATAAAGTAGATAATAGAGAAAAGAAAAAGGCGGCTGAAAATGCCGCCTTTTTCTTTTCGCAAAATTGGAAAAAACATTTATATTTGCAGAAAAATATTTACAATATGGAAGCATTGTCTAAAACTGATTTGTCTGCAATCAATTTCTATTGGAAATTTTTGCAGTTCATTCCCGAAAACGTAAAATTGGGTTTGGCGGCTAAACTTACAACTTCTGTTTTGGAAGATACCACCGCAGCAGAACCCGAAAAGGAATCCGATGACTATACAGCCCGAATGTTGGATAAGTTTTGGGGTGCTTGGGTCGGCGATGAAACTGCCGATGAAGTAATGAAGAATATAAAACTCAACGTAAAATCCCGCAATCCTATTAACTTAGACTTATGAATAATGTTTTGTTAGATACTTGCGTATTGGTTGAAATACTGCATAAAAATCAGAATGTCAAACAGATAATTACGGATATAGGTTGGGAAAATTGCTACATTTCTTATATTACGGTTGTAGAATTGCTGTTTGGTGCAGAAGTTTCACAAAATCCGCAGAAAAATTTGCCGATAGTAAAAAGTTTACTGAAATCTTTTGCAATAATTCCGTTTTCAGTATGTATTAATTACTTTTGCAAGGAAAAAGCACGACTTAGCAAAATTGGCAAACTTATAGATGATAACGATTTATATATAGGTACAACGGCGGTTGCCGTTAATATGCCAATATATAACATACAACGTCAAACATTTTTCACGGATTGAGGGATTAAAGTTGTACGATATTAAATAAAAAAAAGCGGCTATTTTTAGTCGCCTTTTTTGTATTTATAAAGCCTTTAATCTATTTGGTTCGTTATGGTATTTAAACCAAAATTCTGCAAAATGCTCTATGCCGCTGCGCTTGTATACTATTCTATAAATAACAAGTTTTACAATTATTTTAATATCTTCCGTTTTCAAGTGTTGTACAAGTTCTATTATATCCTTTTCCGACAACTTTGCTAAAAAAATAATTATGTGATAATTTTCTAACTTATTAAATTTCTTTACAATTAACGTAAAAATATCTTCCTTATCATCAATCGTGATTGATGACATCATATTTTCAATGTAACTATATAATTGGGTTAATTCGTTTTGTTCTTGTTCTGTACTAATAAGGTTTTTTACAATATTATTTAATAATTCGGGTGTAGAATCATTTTCTCCAAAGAAAACTCCTATAGGTACACCAAAATAAGTGGCTAATTTTTCCAAATACTCTGATGATATTTTATTGTTATTTATTGCCTTATATAATCCAGCGTCCGAAATGCCTATTTCGTTACATAGATTCTTAATTTTTATGCCTTTCTGGTTACAAAGGGTTTTAATTATGCCTAAATTCATAATTATAAGTTATTGATAATCAAAATATTATTATTTTTAACATTTTTTAACCTAACTTTATTTTGTTTATATCACTAACTTTTGTTAGTTTTGTAACAAATTAAAGTTTGCAGATTATCATAATATTATGGACAAAGGTAATAATTTTTCTACACATTACAACTCAATTGTGAATAAAAAAGAACGCAGAGAGTTGAGAAACAACATTATTGCTAAAACAGGCATAAGTTATGGTGGTTTTAGATGTTGGATAAAGGTATTTATGGTGTACCGATGATATATCAATCGACCATTGCCGAAATTATGGGAGTAGAAGTTTCGGAACTATTCCCTAACACAAATAACAATTCCGAAGTAACAATTAAAAACGCAAAATAAAATGGCAGTAAAACAAACATTTAAAACTATTGACAAATATTTCAATGTTGAAACAGAAATACAAAATTGGACAAATGGCAACAACTGAAACTTTTATAAGCAAAAACGAATTGCAAACAAGATTGCGCATTGAACAAAGTTACAAACCCGATTTCGGAAAGTTTGTTGCAATTCGTTGGCTATATTCAATAGGAGCAACAGGCTGTAAAAATTGGCAACGAGTTTTGTTTTACCTCTTGTTTACACTTACCCTCTCACCGTTGGCATTAGTAATTGACTTGTTGGGCATACTTGCATACGGTCTTTTACTTGTTGTCAAGAAATTTTTGGACGGTGTTTTTGCGGCTGTACTTGCAATCTGTCAAAAGGCATTAGGAACGGCTGCAATAATAGCCGCAGCGATTGGTACAATCTTAATTATTTACTTAAAATGGCACGTGATTACAGATTTCGTAAAAGGTCTATTTTAGATAAAATCGTTGATTGGGTGCGTAATTTTTTGGCTTTGTTGGGAGTGATGGTGTTATTGTACTTTGCAAGAACCGGGAACCCTTTTGCCGCAATTCAAATTTATATGTTTGAGTATCCAATTAGCGTAATATCGGATGTAGTAACCACAATATTAAACTATACAATTTATGGAACATAATATTAATATCCAATTACTTAATGCAGTCTTTTTTCTTGCCGCAGCACAAGGAAAAGAAATGTGTTATAATCCTACTGACGGGTTAATTTATCAAGTCCAAAATCGAGGTAAAGATTGTATTACACTCCTACCCCTTAGTGGTGGAGAATCCCCTATTTTTGATTTCAATCCTTCTACTTTGATTTTTCGGAACGATATTGCGGAACGGTCAGCAAATATCGGGGTTTTAACGGAAAATAACGGCTTAGAAACAGACCTACAACAGCAAAATCAACAAGCGGCAAACGGTATTGTTTCAGAGCCAAAACAGATAGAACACGGAAACACGTCAGAACCGACACAGCATTATATCGGTGTTGGCAAAGTAGATTTACCGAGATTTAGCAGCCTTTATACAGGCGAGATGGCAAAGGTATCAATCCAAGTGGAAAATCTGTTAGACAAGATATTTGCAGCCACCAACAAGCCGCAAACGATAGGGAAAAACGTAGAGAATTACCACAATGCCAAGAAGTTAGCCAAGAATGGACAAATTTACGAACTCAAACAACTTGCAGAACGTCTGCAAGGTCGCATTGCAAAACAATCCGCTATGCAAAAAGGAAAAGACACAATGGCGGCACAACAGGCGGCAAAGCGTAAAATGTTGGTTTCGGTTGGTATTGCGGTAATTGTGGCTGCAATCTATTTGGGTATAGCGAATTTTACAAAACACCGCTACACACAGACAGAAACAGACATTCAGACGGAATTTTCTGAACTCTCCACACTTGACCAAGCCATCAAGGAATGGGAAAACAAGACAGGTAAAAAGATATATCCCAAAGGTCGGGAGTGTCTTGCACGGTCAACAAAAGGAATGTCAAAAGACCAAATAATTAATTTAATAAACAAAAATGTTAACTGATATGGAAGATTATCTTAATAGACTCAATGATCGTCAAGAGGCGGCACTAAAAATAATGCAAGATGCAGCCGCAAAACTAAACAACGACCTTCGTTGTGGAGCAACATTCGACACACAGAAATATATTAACGCAATTCAAAAGGCGTTGAAAGTGTACGATGACTGCCACAAAGATAGGTTAAAAATTAACAATGAGAGAGAAAATGGAATAACCAAAAAATTAATAAACAAATGAACAAACAGATACTTGAAATTAGCGAGCAATTAAGCGAAGGTATCAAATGCTTGGCGGAAATTGCAGCAAACAAAGACTCGGATAACGAGGATTTAAGACAACGACATTATCAAGATGTTGTTTTGCAGAATATTGATGTCAAAAGTAAGGAGATTAGTTTTGACAAGGTTTTAGCGTGGTCGGGTGTTACACCTCAATATTTGGAAACACACAAACCAAGAGTTAGAAATATAGTACTTTTCTTTTGGTTTTGCAACCGATTTTAAATTAAAATAATTAAAATGACAACAAAAGATAATTTCAACGAACCAATGCAAGTGAGGGTAGAAAACTATCTCAATAGCAAATACGATTTTCGTTGGAATGAAGTTTTAAAAGATTGTTTTTACCGTCCAAAAAACGAACATCAAGGCGAAAAGCCTCAACCATACCAAAAAGTTGTATTGGGTAACCTGTGGCGTGAACTTGCTCGGTGCGGTTTTAAATATTCGCAAACCAATTTGGAATGTACTTTATGTAGCGATTTTGTAATGAAATATAATCCTATTGCTGACTACTTTGAACATTTACCCAAATGGGACGGCAAGGACTATATAAAGCAACTTTGCAAACATATTATTCAAGTCAATGAAACTGACAGCGAGATAGAACGACTATATACGATGTTCAAAAAGTGGCTTGTTAGTTGTGTCCGTTGTGCTTTGGGCGGTGCGATTAACAGAGAAGTTATTATGTTCAAATCTGATGAGCAACGCATTGGCAAAACGCAGTTTTTTAGATACTTGATTCCGCCTAAGTTATCTGATTATTATATGGAAAATCCCGAAATCGGTAATAAAGATGCCTTAATCTCACTTACCGAAAATCTTATCATCAACTTTGACGAATACGACAAGTATTTGAAAGAGGGTAATTTGCCAGTAATGAAGTCTTATATATCACAAGACGAGCAGAAAGTTAGACAACCGTATGGGCGTAAACAAGAGAAAATTAAACGTATATGCAGTTGCGTTGCATCAACCAACATCAACGACTTTTTAAGGGACGAAACAGGAAACACACGGTACATCTGTTTTGATATTAAGGCATTTGATTGGCACGAATACACCAAAATAGACGTAGATTTGATTTGGGCGCAAGTGTATAGCCTTTACCAACTTACATTAAGCGGCAAATATGATTGCGACCTGACACCGCAAGAAGTTGACGACAACAACCGAAATAATCTGCAATACCTTTATCATTCGTCAGAGTACGAACTTATTCAGCGACTTTACGAGCCAAGCACCGACCAAGACGATTTTAAAATGTGTACTGAAATTGTAGACTACCTACGAGATAACACACGGTACAAAAATATCACGTCCAATGCCGTCGGCAGAGCGTTAACAGCATTAGGATATAAAAAGGTTCACAGCAAAAAAGAGAACACAAAGCAAGGTTATTTGATAAAGTTAAAAGAAGTGGTTTTGGAATAAAATTTTAAAAAATTCCGAACTATCGAACTATTTGTATGTAACTTGTTATAAATCTGTTGTTTATAAAATTATAAATTCAAACTATTTCTAAACTATTCTGAACTATTCTATACTGAATTTTTAATAATAGTTCGGAAAAGATTAGTTATAGTGCAGATTTTTTAAGGTATTTAGTATTGATAATCAACAACTTAACATAAATAGTTCAGTAGTTCAGATTTTTTTAAAAAACTCTGTGGAAAATAGGCTTTTCAAAGAAAAAATAAAGATAATAAGCAGATATACAATTATATACATATATTATTTAAAGTAATACTTTAAAAGATTTAAAACTTTAATAAATTAATAATCAGTAAGTTATGAAAATTGAAAATATAAAAAAAATGGTAACACTTCCCGATTTCTTAAAAAAGATTGGACGTGAACCGATAAGACGGAATGGGGATTTTCTTCATTATAGAAGTCCCTTCAGAGAGGATAAAAAACCAAGTTTTTGGGTCAATATAAAGACAGGTAAATGTGGGGATTTCGCAGAAGGAGGAGAAATAGGCGACATAATAAATTTGGCTGCAACCCAACTTTAACCTTCAAAATTTTTGGGTGAAAGGTAGGTTGGTTTAAAAAGTTTTTATCTTTGCAACGTTATAACAAAGTAAAAAAATAGTTGTGGATGTTAATATTATAACAAAGCTATACAAAAAACACCGCGCCCATCAAGAGCTTGGTTTAGCTTTAGAAAAATCTAAACATATAAATATCAATGGTTTGCAGAGTTCTGCATCTGCTTTTTTTATATCATCGGACAAATATCTTTCTAACGTGCCAATTGTGGTGGTGATGGATAATTTTGAGGATGCAGCTTATTTGTACAACGATTTTCAGAGTGCAGATAACTCCCGCGAAATCTTTTTCTATCCGTTTTCTCACAAACGTTCTGCGATAAAAAATGCAGAAACTTCGGTTAGTCCAGAGTTTCTTTTGTCAAAAACTGAGGTTCTCGACAAAATAAAAAATCTTAATAATTTTGTTTTAGTTACTTATCCTCAGGCTGTTTCAGAAAAAGTTATTTCGTCCGACGACCTCGAACAAAATACTCTTAATTTGGCGGTTAACGATAATTTTAATACCGATTTTATTGCAGAAGCATTAGACGAATATGGGTTTCAACGTGTTGATTTTGTTTTTCAACCAGGGCAATATTCTCAGAGAGGAAGTATAATTGATATTTTTTCTTATTCAAACGACAATCCTTATCGTATTGATTTTTTTGGCGACCAAATTGAAACTATTAGAACATTTGATGTGTTAGACCAGCTTTCTATCGATAAGGTAGATAAAATTACTATTATACCAGACATTTGTCGTACTGATGATAAGACAAAAAAAATATCTTTTTTTGATTTTATTCCACAAAAATCTGTTTTGTGGTTCAACGACTATGATCTTGCACTTTTAAAAAGTGAAGAATATTTTAACGTTAAACCTTCTGTAAAGTCTAATGATGATGAGCCAGACCCCGATTTGCCAATTTTTATGAGTGTCGATGAGTTTAAAGAAACAGCATCGTCTAAAGTTGTTATCGACTGCGGTAAATTCGACGGGGATTCTGTAATAAGGTTTAACATAATACCTCAACCAATTTTCCACAAAAATTTTACAATGTTTGCCGAGGATATAAGTATGCATCAGGCAAAAGGTTATGAGGTTTATGTAGCCTTACAAAACGAAAAACAAAACATTAGACTTCACGATATTTTCAACTCCGATGAGATTAAATTAAAAGTATCGTTCAATCATGTTTTGTGTTCTATTTACAGTGGCTTTATAGACAACGATTTAAAACTTTGTTGTTATACAGATCATCAGATATTTGAGCGATATTTAAAATATAGGTTAAAGGAAGCACGAATACGCAAAGGACGTGAGGCTATGACAGTAGCCGAAATGAATAGTCTTAAACCTGGTGATTACATTGTACATTCAGATCATGGCATTGGCGTGTTTGGTGGGCTTGAAACCACAGAAATTAATGGTCGTCCTCAAGAAGTAATACGCCTTGTTTATAAGGATAATGATATTCTTTTTGTAAGCCTTCATGCTTTACACAAAATCTCAAAATATAAAGGAGGTGATGGAGACCAACCAAAAATCTATAAACTCGGCAGTGGGGCGTGGAACAAACTTAAGCAGAAAGCCAAAAGTCGTGTAAAAGATATTGCTAAAGATTTAATAAAACTTTACGCACAACGTCAACAGCAAAAAGGTTTTGCATTTTCGCCAGATAGTTATCTTCAACAAGCTTTGGAGGCATCGTTTATTTATGAAGATACGCCCGACCAAGAGAAGGCTACGGCTGCAGTTAAGGACGATATGGAAAAACCTGTGCCTATGGATAGGTTGATTTGTGGGGATGTAGGTTTTGGTAAAACTGAAATAGCAGTTAGGGCAGCTTTTAAGGCAGTAACAGATGGAAAACAAGTGGCTGTTCTTGTACCAACAACTATTTTAGCACTTCAACATTTTAAGACTTTTTCTGATAGGCTTGAAAATTTACCTTGCACAGTAGAATATCTTAGTCGGCTTAGAACAGCAAAACAAACCAAAGATATTGCAAAAAGGCTTGCTGAAGGTAAAATTGACATTCTTATAGGTACACATAAAATTGTTGGTAAAGAAATTATTTTCAAGGATTTGGGGTTGCTTATAATTGATGAGGAACAGAAATTTGGCGTTTCTGTTAAAGAAAAACTAAAACAAATAAAGCTTAATGTTGATACTTTAACTTTAAGTGCTACACCAATACCGAGAACATTGCAATTTTCTTTGCTTGGTGCAAGAGATTTATCAATTATAAACACTCCCCCACCCAACCGTTATCCTATTGTAACAGAGGTACATACTTTTAACGATGATATTATTCGCGATGCTGTTAGTTACGAACTCGACCGCAATGGACAAGTGTTTATAATCCAAAATAGGATAAAAGATATTTACGAAACCGAAAATCTTATTAAAAAACTTTGTCCAAAAGCAACTACTATTACAGCCCATGGACAAATGGACGGTAAAGTTCTTGAAGATATAATGTTATCGTTTATTAACGAAGAAATTGACGTACTTATTTCTACAACAATAATTGAAAGTGGTCTTGACATTCCAAATGCCAATACAATAATAGTTATTGATGCTCAAAATTTTGGACTTAGCGAACTTCATCAATTGCGAGGACGTGTAGGACGTAGCAACAAAAAAGCTTTCTGTTATTTGCTTGCTCCGCCCAAGGAAATGCTAACTCCACAGGCTCGTCAAAGGTTAAAAGCTATAGAAAGTTTTTCAGAACTTGGTAGTGGATTTAATATTGCACTTCAAGACTTGGATATACGAGGTGCTGGAAATTTGCTTGGTGGCGAACAAAGTGGTTTTATTTCGGAAATAGGTATGGAAACCTACCAAAAAATTCTCGATGAGGCGGTGGCAGAACTACACGAACAAGAATATCAGCAATTGCTTAACAATAATAAAGATGCGGTAGATTTAACGGAAGGAAAAGAAATTCATCTACCCGAAAACATTAAGTTTGTAACCGATTGTACTGTTGATACTGATATGGAACTTCTTTTGCCAGAAAACTATGTAGAAAACATTACGGAGAGGGTTAAGATTTATCGGCAACTTGATAATCTTAAAAATGAAGACGAACTTAAAGCACTTGCCAATAAACTTGAAGACCGTTTTGGACATTTGCCCGAGCAGACATTGCAGCTTTTTAACATTGTAAGAATGAGATGGAAAGCAATTGACCTTGGCATGGAGCGAATAAGTCTTAAAGGCGGTAAGATGATATGTTATTTTGTTGGAAAAGATGATTCACCATATTTTCAAACCCCAATTTTTGCTGGCATATTAACCTACGCCCAAATGCATGGAAATATTTGTCGTGTTAAGCAGATAAGCGGTAAACCGTGTATTGTTATTGATAAAATTACAACACCACAACAGGCTTTGCAACGTCTTGGAGAAATGTTTGTGAAATAAAACAAAATAACTTTGGTTTAGTAGTTTTTTTACATGTAAATTACTTAAATTATGGATTTACATATGTTAAGGTCTATTTTTTGGGTTTTAGTGTATTATGTGTATTCTCTGAAAAAAAATATTACCTACAAAAACATAATTATGGGAACTTCTAATTAAAACTATCTGATATTCAATTATATACAATTAAAATTAAAC
>CALFIU010000091.1 GCA_937877455.1 uncultured Bacteroidales bacterium | reverse complement strand
CCAGATAAACAAAGGGCTGAGGATACCTCGTAGCCTGCATTTTGACCTATAAACCAGCAAGTATCAGAAAACACAAACGCCGACACAGACCCGAGACGAAAGCTACCAACATCAAAGACCGAACAAGCATACACGACCGCCCCGCAGATGCCACCGACAAGACTTTTGGTAACATGGAAATGGACTTGATTGTAGACCACGCCAGCAACGCCATACTGACCATTGTCGACAGACAGACGGGTTTTCTCATGATGAGCAAAGTCCCCAACAAGACAGCCGAAGCGGTTGCCAAGGTCGCCTATCGACTGCTGATGCCCTACATGTCGAAAATATACACCACTACGACAGACAACGGCAGTGAGTTCGCAGCGCACAAATGGTTGGCAGAAAAGCTACATCTCACACACCCCATCTACTTTGCCGACTCCTTCTGTTCGTGGCAAAAAGGTTGTATCGAATACCACAACAAACTAATCCGCCAATACATCCCCAAGAAGACCGACATCAGCAAGCTAAGCGACAACTTCGTATTATGGGTTCAGAAACGGTTAAATAGTCGTCCGCGAAAAAAGCTTAAATTTAATACCCCGAAGCAAGAATTTTTCAAACATTTTTCCTAAAATTGCTGGCAGATGACGTTTCGCACTTCAGATGGGAAATTACGATTTTTTTACAAATGAATAAAACTATTATTCCTGCGGTGTTTTTGCTCCTTGCGATAGTGGCAAATGCTCAGTTGGCAAACAACATCAACCTTGGTTGGCAGTTTGCGCTCAACAACGACACCGCCAACGTCCCAACATCGTGGCAGAATGTTGACCTCCCGCACGATTGGAGCATCATCAAGCCGCCCTACAAAGCGCACCTTCGGGCAACGAAAACGGTTATTTTGAAACCGGCGTTGCTTGGTACAAGTACAACCTTAACGTGCCAAAACTCAATGACGGCGAGCGGCTTATTATGGAGTTTGACGGCGTTTACCACCACGCCACAGTTTTTGTAAACGGCAAACGCGCCGCTTGGCACGGATATGGCTACACGCCTTTCAGTGTGGACGTTACGCCATACCTCAACACCCCAGGCGACAACGTTGTTACCGTCCGCGTCAACAATTCAAATCAGAAAAATTCTCGTTGGTATTCGGGCAGCGGCATCTACCGCAACGTAAATTTGCGTAAACTTCCGACTGTTAGCGTAAAACCCACCGACGTGCAAATCATCGCCTTGGAAAACGGCAAGGTAACAATCAACGCTATCGTGGAAAACAACAGCAACCAAAAACGCACTGTAAATGTGAAAGTTGCGGCAGATGGCGTGGAGACTTCCAAATCCGTTGAAATCAACGCAAAGTCTAACGCCAAGGCTGCGTTGGAACTCAAAATCAGCAATCCGAAACTTTGGAGCAACGATTCGCCAAACCTCTATGAGGCAGAGATTTCCATTGACCAAACACTCAATTTGAAACAGACTTTCGGATTCCGCACCATTGCCTACAATGCCGAACAAGGTTTTGCTCTCAACGGCAAAAATGTGTTGATAAACGGCGCGTGCGTTCACCACGACAACGGACTTTTGGGCGCATCTTCCTACGACGCTGCCGAATACCGCAAAGTGAAACTGATGAAAGACGCTGGCTTCAACCTTATCCGCACAAGCCACAACCCGCCGTCGGAAGGATTTCTCAACGCCTGCGACCAACTCGGAATGATGGTAATCGACGAGGCTTTTGACGGCTGGCGCACACAGAAAAATCCGTTCGACTACTCAATCCTTTTTGATTCGCTCGCCACCGACGATGTAAAGCGTATGGTACTTCGCGACCGCAACCACCCCTGCATTGTGGCGTGGAGCATCGGCAACGAGATTATCGAGCGCAAGGACATCCGCTGCATCTACACCGCACGTATGCTCAAAAAGGCGATTCTCGAAGAAGACAACACCCGTCCCGTTACCGAGGCTCTCTGCGCTTGGGACCGCGATTGGGAAATCTACGACCCTCACGCCGAAGTGCTCGACATTGTGGGTTACAACTATATGATTTTCAAGCATAAAACCGACCACGAGCGCGACCCAAAACGTGTAATGTGGCAGACCGAATCGTATCCCCGCGACGCTTACCGCAATTATGAAACCGTTGCCAACAACACTTACGTAATCGGCGACATTGTTTGGACTGGTCTCGACTATCTTGGCGAATCGGGCATAGGCGGATGGCGTTACAAGGCTTGGCCTCAGGGCGAAAGTTGGCAAAATCCCCAATGGCCTTGGCACGGTGCTTACTGCGGCGACGTTGACATCATCGGTTTCCGCAAGCCAATTTCGTATTACCGCGATATTATTTGGAACGGCAACAAGGCTTCCTCAAAAATTCATCTTGCAGTCTGTGAACCAAACGGTTACGTTGACTCCATCAAAACCACAATGTGGAGTACTTGGCCCACTTGGGATTCGTGGAATTGGGAAGGTTGGGAAGGCAAACCAATTGACGTAGAGGTATATAGCGCAGGCAAAACAGTTAAACTCTACCTCAACAACCAACTCATTGGAGAAAAACCCGTTGAGCAATGCAAAGCCACCTTCACGCTCAACTATCAGCCCGGCACTCTCAAAGCCGAATCCGACGGCGAAACATCAACCCTCATCACCGCCGGCAAACCCGCCAAAATTGCTGCCAAAGCCGACCGAAAATCTTACAAAACCGACGGCAACGATGTGGTTTTCATCGACATAACCCTCACCGACAAGCAAGGCAACCCCTGCGCAATGTCGCAAGACGAAATCACCGTTGATGTAAAAGGCGGCGTACTTCTCGCCCTCGGCACCGGCGACCTCCGCGACTGCGAAAACACCCGCGACAACACTCACAACGCTTGGCACGGCCGCGCACAAGCCATCGTCCGCATCCCCAAGGACGCAAAAGGCGTTACCGTTACCATCAAAGGCAAAGGCATCGCCCCGACAGTGGTGAAGTTGTAAAATGAATTGGATTCGTAGGGGCGTACCTCGTGTACGCTCCGAAAAACGACATATATCATAAATAACAAGGATTGCTCCGTGATTTGTGAGCTGCAATGCTCGTAAAACGAGGATTTTTTTATTTTTTTTTTTTGCTACGCAAATACATTTCATATCTCTGTTTTTGTTTTGTAGCGTAAAATCAAAAAAAAACAAAAATGAAAGAGATAATTGGAAAATACAACACGGCGAAGGTTTTTACCGATAATCTCGACGAAACATCCGCCAAACAGATTGAAACGCTTTGTAACCAAGAGTTCACCACGGGTGCAAAAATCCGCCTTATGCCCGACGTACATGCGGGTGCGGGCTGTACTATTGGCACAACAATGACCATTACTGATAAAATTGTACCAAATCTCGTGGGCGTTGACATCGGCTG
Organism: uncultured Bacteroidales bacterium; assembly: GCA_937877455.1. Taxonomy (GTDB): domain Bacteria; phylum Bacteroidota; class Bacteroidia; order Bacteroidales; family UBA3824; genus UBA3824. The sequence continues at coordinate 71,794 of CALFIU010000091.1, read as the reverse complement.
CGGCATGGAGACGGTGATGTTTAAGGCTGGAAGCAAGGCGGCAGAATCGTTCAATCCAGCGTTATTAGATTCGGTAATCCGCAAAAATATTCCAAGTGGCTACGATGTTCGTAAAGAACCGCATCCGTATGCCCAAGATGTTGATTTTAATAAAATTTGTGGCAAATACAACAAATCGCGCGCAATACGTAGCGTTGGCACACTTGGAGGCGGTAATCATTTCATTGAAGCCGACCGCGACGACGATGGCAACCTTTATATTGTGGTACATTCGGGAAGCCGTCACGCCGGTTTGGAAATCGCCGAATATTATCAAGAGGAGGCGTGGAAACAATTGAATCACAATCAGAAAAAGGATTTGGACGAATTGATTCTCCAACTCAAAGCCGAAGGGCGTCAAAACGACATTCAAGAGCGTCTTTCGGAGATGAAAAGTCAGATTCTCACCACAATACCCAAAGATTTGGCGTATGTAAGCGGCTCATTGTTTGATGATTACATCAACGATATGGGCATAATGCAGCATTTTGCTATGATGAATCGCAAAGCGATGATGGACGAAATTCTCAAAGGTCTCGGCATCGCTGAAAACGAGATTTCGGAACAGTTCACCACAATTCACAACTACATCGACATCAACAATCTGATACTGCGCAAAGGTGCTGTGAGTGCTCAAAACGGCGAGAAACTCCTGATACCCATCAATATGCGTGATGGCAGTTTGATTTGTATTGGCAAAGGCAACGAAGATTGGAACTATTCCGCTCCGCACGGTGCAGGCAGAATTATGAGCCGTCGTCAAGCAAAAAAAATACTTAATTTGAAAGATTTTAAGGCGGAAATGGCAGGAATCTATTCCACCACCGTCAACCTTGATACTATTGACGAGGCTCCGATGGCATACAAAACTATGGACGACATTGTCAACAATATTTCCCCGACTGCTGACGTTGTTAAGGTTATAAAACCGATTTTTAATTTTAAAGCTGGTGATGAATAATTTTTCTTAATTTTGCTACAAAAACATATTGCTATGCCGGCCAATAAAAATGCATTAATTCGTTACAAAACCATCGACAACTGCCTGAGAAACAAGTATCGGCGTTGGACAATTGATGATTTGGTGGATGCTTGTTGCAACGCTCTTTACGACTGCGAGGGCATCACCAAAGGTGTCTCTATGCGCACCGTCCAAAGCGACATTCAGATAATGCGCAGCGACAAACTCGGCTACAATGCGCCCATCGAAGTTTATGACAACAAGTATTATAGATACTCGGATCCCGAATACAGTATTACCAAAATGCCACTATCTCAAAACGATTATGATGTAATTCGAGAGGCTACCGATATGTTAAGGCAATTGTCAGATTTTGAGCAATTTAATAAGTTTGATGATGTAATCGGACGGCTCGACGACAGCCTTGCCATGGGTCTCAATAAACGCAAACCGATTATCCATTTCGATAGCGTCAAGGATTTGAAAGGTTTGGAATTGCTTTCGCCGCTCTATCGGCATATCGACAATCATCAGACGTTGAAGATTGTGTATCAATCGTTTAACGCCGACGAACCCACCGAAATTATTTTCTTTCCATACCTTTTGAAAGAGTTTCGCAACCGTTGGTTTGTGTTTGGTTCCAAGCCCGATTCGGCACAAGTGTATAATCTCGCCTTAGACCGCATCAATAGTATCGAACCCGTTGATATAGAGTTCGTTGAAAATCCAGATTTTGATTCCGAGCATTTTTTTGACAATGTTATTGGAGTAAGTACATCGTTAAAAAGTTATCCGCGTAGAATCTACTTTTGGGCATCTAAGGAACAAGCCAATTACATCAAAACCAAGCCAATACATCATTCTCAAAAACTCATAAAGGAGAATCCTGACGGTTCGTGCGAGTTTAGAATATATGTTGTTATAAATTATGAATTATTTTCAGTGTTTTTGAGTTATGGTGCTGGATTAAAAGTGATTTCGCCCTATGTTGTGGTGCGTTGGATGAAAAATGAGGTTGAAAAGATGATAAGGCAATATCAGAATTAAAAAAAAACAGATAGAAACCAAAATTTGCGAAATAAATAACGAAAAAAGGCGCGTTGCAATTGCTCCGCGCCCAATGAAAATTAGATTCGATAATATTATCTTCAGCCAAAATTCAACACCTCAAAAAGTATCATTGTTGGCATATTGCACTTTTTTAGTGTTGTTACTTCAACGTCACCACGCTGCGCGCAGGTATCGTGACTTTCTTGCCCGAAAGTTCTATGGGTTTAAGTTTAAAGCCTGATTCGTCGGAGGTTACGTACATCGTTTTTGGTTTGATGCCGTCAATGCTGTACTCATGGTCGGTGTCGGAATAATTGATAATTACACACACAATCGAACCGTCAATATTGCGGTATGCAGATGCCATGATTGACGTTGAATCGGTGGCTGAGTCGAGTCTGTCGACACTTACGCCGACACGCACCGCGCCGGGACGCACAAAACGGCTGTAATTGCCCATGCACCACAGCAGACGGCTGTCAACGAGTTTGCCAGTTTCAATCGTCTCCTCGCCAAAATCCTCCAACAAGCCATCTCTGTAGTCCTCACCAATAGCGCGCCACCACTGCCAGCTCGACGCATTGGCAAAAACCAAGTCGTGGTGGATACACCGTGCGACATACAAGGCAGTCTTCATCGTCGTGTCAAAATGCTGGCCGCCGCCGATTTCCTCGTCGTTGCCCATGATGCACTGCTCTGTCATCCAAAACTTTACGCCAAATTTCGTAAGCGTGTCGTTAAGATTCTCTCGCATTGTGCGCAGGAAGTCGAGCGGCGTGTTAGTCCAATAGCCATGACCAGCAATAAGTTTTTCCACGTGCTTAAGTCCGACGACATTGGACGCGCTGTCGGCATTGAACAGCGTTTGTATGGCAAAACCTCTGTCCGCATCGGTCTGATGCGTGGAAACCATTGCGCGGTAGTCGGACGATTCGTTTACAAGGATTTTTGTATCGAGATTCTCGCGCGTGAGAGCCTCGTCGAGTTCGCGTGTGATATGCGCAATCTCGGCATTTGTGGCTGGCGAGCCTTCCTGCTTTGGACCTTGCCAGTTCCAATGTCCGTCGGGTTCGTTCACAGGGCAGATATAATCAATGTCTATGCCATGATTTTCAGCAAGTCCTTTCGCCGATTTTGCCATATAATCCGCAAACTTGCCATAACATTCAGGCTTGAGGTTGAAGTCGCCGCCGCGTCCCGTGTTGGTGGCGAGGCCATTTTGAGTGAAATACACGGGCGGCGAGTTGAGGAAGGCGATGAAAGTGTTGACACCACGCTCTTTCGCCATCTTCATAAAATCAACTTGCGCCTTCTGCTTGTCGAAGTCCCACGAGCCGTCGGGCATGAGGAAACATTCGGTGCGTGTCATCGGTTGTATTTGTGCATCATCGCCTTGATAAGTGCTGCCTGCGCCGAGGTTGAACCTCCAAATGCTCAATCCGATGCCCTTGTCCTGAGAGAAAAGCAGGTCGGCGGCGCGCTCAACGGTTTCCGCTGGCCACTTGTCGGAAAATTGGATAGTCCATGCGTCTGACGCTCCAAAACCGTCTATCGTCTGATAAGTCTTGCTGCTGTCGATGCTGATTGACGGACTGTTGTCAACCGCGCAACCGGCAAGCAGCAAGGATATTAATAGGTAACGTTTCATAGCTATTTGCTTAATACTATTGTCGTTACAGATTTGGCAGGGATTACGATGTTTCCGTCGCTGAAGTTTGTGCGGGCAAGCTTGTCGGTGTCGGTGGTTACGTAGCGGACAAACTTCGTGTTACCCGAAAAGCCTGTAATAGTGGGATTTACGCGCATTTTTTTGTCGGTTTGGTTTGTATATACCACAACGAGTGTGTTGCCGTCGCCCGACACGTATGCCGACGCAAAGAGCGATGTTTCGGGTGTGGCGGTAGTGAGTTCTACACGCTTGTAGCCCGGACGGACAAAACGGCTGTAATTGCCAAGCACATAGAGGTTTGGATTGTCTGCCCACGGATTATCGACGGTGATGTCGTTGTAACATTCGGCGTAGTCAGCCACATTGTCGCCGAGTTTGATGAGCCAAAAACGGTTTTTCTGGCTCCAACGCTCCTGTCCCCAAACTGTCCAGTAACTCCACGACGCACAGTTGGCATAAACCATGTCGGCATAGATGACCTTGGAGAGGTAGATTGCGTTGTCCATGTACTTAGCATCGGCAAGTCCAACGTAGTCTTCGGTTGCGCCATACTCGTCGAGCATCGACCATTCTGTCTGCCAAAGTCCAATGCCAGCACCTTCGGCAGCCGTGTGTGCAGATGTGCGGACGTTGTGGAGCTGGTCCCAGTTGCGGTCAATCCAATAACTGTGCGCACAAGCCACCTTGGCAACGTGCGAGAGGTCGCCGATGTAATTGTCAGAGCCTGAGCCAAAAAAGTCGTCAATTTGGTTTGACCGACCGGCATTAGAACCGCCGTATAGATAATCCCACGCGCCAGCCTCGGGGACAACGATTTTTGTGGTCTGCGAGCCAAGTTTGGAGTCGATGGACTTCACAAGGCGCGCGACTTCGGAGTTTTGCCAGCCCGAACCTTCCTGGTCGTGTCCTTCCCAATTGTACTGTGGCTCGTTGACGGGGCTGATGTAGTCGATGTGGATGCCCTCGGAATCAAAGTGTTTGGTAACTTCGGCGATGTATTCGGCGTACTTGTCATAGCCCTCGTCGGTGATGTTTGCGGATGCGCCCTTGTCGGAACGCGCCTGACCGTTGTCTGTACACGACACAATGGGCGAGTTGCTGAACATCAGCATTTTTTCAACGCCGTATTTCTTGGCTTGCTGCATAAAATACTGCTGACCGGGGCATTTTGACCAGTCGTACTGTCCGCTTGTTAGGTAGCTTTGGGCGCGGCGGTCGGCGGTTGTGATGCCCGACTCGTCGCCTTGCTCGTAACTTCCCGCGCCGAGATTGACACGCCACATCGAAAGTCCGATGCCTTCCACTGAGCCGTCCGACAATGTGTCCTGGCTAAAAAGCAGTTTTGCCATCTTGTCCTTGCTGCTGTAGTTGGTGCCGATGTACTCGCCGAGCCAACAGTCTGACGCGCCGAAGCCTTCGATAGTCTGGAAAGTCTTTGATGCGTCGATAGTCACAGTGAACTCGTCGTCAGCGTGTTCAGACGAAGATTCCACGACCTTCCAGTCTGACGGGGTGTCGTTGTTGTTCTTGTTGTCCTCGTTTTCTTGTGCAATTTCTTCGGGACTTTTGGCGGTGTTGGATGCGTTTGGCGTTATTTCGTCGTCATCACAGGCAATCAAACCCGAAATCAACATCGCCGACAATATGATTGTAGTTATTTTGTTCATGTTTAAAAGTGTTAAAAATTAATACCCGGGGTTCTGTTCCAACATTCCGTTGCTCTGTACGATTTCGGTGTTTGGAATCGGGAAAAGTAGGTCGCGGGTCTCTATGAAGTTGATGCCCTCGTCCTGCGGCTCGATGAGGTTAGTGGTCTCAAATGGGTCGGTGGATTCCTGAGTGTTGTACTTAACCCACGAACCGTTGGGACCAAAGAGGTTGCAAGCCACTTTCTTGCCATTGTCGTCGGTCCAGCGGCGGATGTCGTAGAGTCGGTTGGCCTCACAGGCGAGTTCGAGGCGGCGTTCGAGTCGGATAGCATCGCGTAGGGCTTTGCCAGTGGAAGAAACATCGGCAAGGTTTACGCGATTGCGGACTTTGTTGAGGTATTCTTGAGCCTTGGAGTCGTTGCCAAGAGCGTTTTCAACTTCGGCAGCCATCAACAGCACGTCGGCGTAACGCAAAAGTCGGTAGTTCAATGGAATGTGGGGCGCATCGTAATTGTCGGGGCGTTTGGATTGCGGAATGTAAAGTTTGCCGTTCACACGTCCTGACTTGTGCTTGTTAGGCGATACGGTGTAGCCGTCAGCAAAAGTTTGCGATTCGCGCGGCAATGTCGTTGCGCCATGCTTGATGATGGTGTTGAAAAGTCGGATTTCGTCGCCGGCGGCAATGTAGGCGTTCTCGAGGTCGGACGACGGACCGCTCCAGCTCCAGCCGCTGTCGTCGCGCGAGCCAACAACAACGCTGATGCGCTCGCCAACGCTATAGGACGAATTGTCGTTGGTCTGTATTTCAAAAAGACCTTCTACACTGTTGTTGTAATCCATGTCCCAAACTTGCGAGAAGTCGGGCAAAAGGTCGTACTCGCCGCTATTGATTACCTCGTCGAGGTAGGTCTTGGCCTCGTCGTATTTCTCCTGATAGAGCAAAGCCTTTGCCAATAGCCCCTGAACCGCACCCTTGGTAAGGCGGCCAAGTTCGCTGTTCTTGACAGTTTCGCTGCGCGACGGCAGATACTCGATAGCGTCCTTGTAGTCCTGCTCAATCTGTGCGTATGTCTCGTCGATAGATGCGCGTTTCATGTTGGCGGCGTCAACGGGCGTTGCCATTGTGGTTACGAGCGGCACACCGCCAAAATTTTTCACTAACTCGAAGTAGAAATATCCGCGCAAGGCCTTTGCCTCGGCGATGTAGCGGTTTTTCACGTCTTCTTGCAGCGACGATACGCCAGGCACATATTCGAGAACGACATTACAGTTGTGGATGCCCTTGTAGCGGTATTGCCAAAAGTTTGACAATGTGCCGCTCGTGGTCTTGCCTTGGTAGAGGGCGAGGTCGATGTAGCCGTCCTGACCTTGTGTGGTGTTGTTCATCCAGCCATCGTCGGTGCAGATGTCGGCTGTAACGTAGGTGTTGTAAACCTGCCACCAGTCGTCGAATGCAATAGACTGGTAGCAACCATATACCGACGCAAGGCACTCCTCTGAAGTTGTGAAATAGTTGTCGAGTACCTGCGTACCCTTGATATCCTGCGACAGAAAGTCGTCGGTGCAGCCTGTCAACATCGCTGCGGCTGCTATTATGCTGTATTTGAAAATGTTTTTCATAGTTTTTTAGAAGTTAAGGTTAACGCCAAACATGAAGATTCTTGTGTTGGGATAAGCAACATTGTCGATGCCGCTTTCTGTAACGCTGCCAGTAACGGCAGTTTCAGGATCCCAGCCAGAATATTTTGTGATTGTAAAGAGGTTTTGTGCTGATGCCGAAACACGGAGCGTTCCAAACTTAATCATTCGCTGTGGGAAAGTGTAGCCAATCTGCAATTGTTTGCAACGCAGGTAACTGCCGTTCTCAACCCACCAGTCGGATACTGTGAGGTAGTTGGCGTTGGCATCGTTGTACGAAAGGCGCGGAATGTCGGTGTCCTGGCCTTCGTAGTGCCAAGCGTCTTCGAGAGTGCCAGCCCAAACGTTCTGACCGCCGGTGCCAGAGTAGCGTTCGCGTGTGCGGTTGAAGATGTCGTTGCCGAATGTGCCGTAGAAATTCATCGAGAAATCCCAATTCTTGTACGATGCGCCGAGGTTGATGCCCATGTACATCTTCGGGAAAGCGTTGCCGATGAAAGTCTTGTCGTTCTCGTCAATTACGCCATCATTGTTGAGGTCGTCGAAAATGAGGTCGCCAGGCTGTGCGTTGGGCTGAAGGAGATTGCCATGCTCGTCGGTGTAGGAGTTGACATCCTCCCAATTTTGGAACAATCCGAGCGTCTTATAGCCGTAGAAACGAGAGATTTCTGCGTCGGATTCGTTGCGGATAATGTAATCGCCGTTAAAGCCGCCAGTCAAAATCGGACTGCTCAAACCGAGGTCTTTTGCCTTGTTCTTTACGCCGGAGATGTTGACGCCGACTTCATACTTGAAATCGTGGTTCACGTTGTCCTTCCAGTTGAGCGAAAGTTCCCAGCCGTTGGCTTCCATGCTGCCCACGTTTGTCCAAATCTGACCAGCCCATTCGGGATAGCCGAGGATAAGGAGGTTGGCTTCTTTGAGGAGCATGTCGGAAGTTTTCTTCTTGTAAATCTCAAATGTAGCGGAGAGCCTGTCGTTCAAGAAACCCATGTCGAGCCCGAGGTTGTAGTCCTCGACGGTTTCCCATTGGATTGCGGTGTTGGCGGTAGAGGAAACTTGGCTGCCTGTTACCATCTGCCCGTTGACGGTGTAGTATGATGTGCCAATTGTGGAAAGATATGCGGAGTTGTCGATGCTCTGGTTGCCGACTTTGCCCCAGCCAGCGCGGAGCTTGAGGTTGGAGAATATGTGCTGGTTTTGCATGAACTCCTCGCCAGTAACACGCCATGCGAGCGACACAGCGGGGAATGTTGCAAACTTGTTGCCTTCGGGGAACTTGGACGAGCCGTCAAAACGGACGCTCGCTGTCAGGTAGTAGCGGCTCTTGTAATTGTACATTAGACGGCCGAGGTAAGAAACGAGGGTGCTGAAATCGTCGCTGCCACTGGCGAGTTGGTTTTCTGTACCAGCTGACACGTACCAAAGGTTCTCGTTGTTGTTGGGAATGGCCTCACGGCTGCCTGTGAGCCAATAGTGGCTGAATTTTTCCATTGTGTAGCCCACCATCACGTTAAGGTTGTGGGCATCGGCAAATGTCTTCTGATAGTTGAGGGTGTTGGTCCAGTTCCAATCGTTCCAAGTTTGGGAGTTGCGCTCTGCCTTGCTTGTGGTGGCTTGTTCAAGGTTGTCGATGAAGAACTCGGGCGTGAAACCGTCGCTGATTCTGAACCTTGCGTTGTCGCCAAACTGCGAGCGGAATGTAAGACCTTCAAGGGGTTTGATTTCGATGTAAGGATTCATCAAAAGTCCAAACTCGTTGCTGTGCGCGGTCTGACGCTTGAGAGACGCCACGGGGTTCCATTCTTGGTTGTTGTTTGAGCGCGAGTACCACGAATATTCGTTGCTGATGGTCTCCCAGTCGTAACGGAAAATTGCGGTGGTGGGGTCCATTGACATCGCCGCGCCCATGAGGTTTGGAGTGTCGTCCCAACGTTCAAGTTTAGGGGCGAACTCGACGCCGAGTTTCACATACTTGTTGAAGGTGTACTCGGTGTTCAAGCGTCCGTTGAACTTGTCCCACCAGCCGTAATTGTAGTGGCTTTCTTGACGATAATAGCCAAAACTTCCGCTGTACACAAAATTGTCGGTGCCGCCAGAGAAACTGAGGTTATAGTTTTGAGTTACAGCAAGTTTGTTGACCGTCGACTCCCACCAGTCGGTGCCTTCTGCGTCGGTGATGTTGTCTATGCCGTTGTAAGCGGGAACTTGTTTGTCGTTGGTGTAACGGGTCTTATAAACCTTCTCATACTCAGATGCTTTGGCAACGTCGGGGTCGCCAATGGTGCTGATGCCGACGTTGGCGGTGAATTGGAACTTGGCTTGTCCCTTCTTGCCTTTCTTGGTGGTGATAAGCACAACGCCGTTTGATGCGCGTGTGCCGTAGATAGCGGATGCCGAAGCGTCCTTGAGTACTTCCATGCTCTCGATATCCTCGTTGTTGAGGAAGTTGATGTTGTCGCCAACGGGCATGCCGTCCACAACGTAGAGAGGGTTGGAGCCGTTGACAGTGGTAACGCCACGGATAATGACGCGGGGGCTGCTGCCTGGCGTGCCGTTGTTTGAGATTTGGACGCCGTTGATTTTCGACTGCAAGGCGTTCATTGCGTTGCCAGAGTTGAACGATGTGATGTCGTCGGCGGCAACGGAACTGATTGAACCTGTTACTTCGCTGCGTTTTGCAGTACCGTAACCGATTACCACAACCTCGTCGATGTTCTTTGTGTCTTCCATGAGGGTTACGTTGATTGTGGTCTGTCCTTTGACGGAGATTTCCTGAGTTTCAAAGCCCACCATCGAGAATACGAGAGTTGCGTTTGACGCAACGGTAACGCTGTAATTGCCGTCGATGTCGGAGATTGTGCCGTTGGTAGTGCCTTTCTCCACAATCGTTGTACCGATGAGGGGCATGTTGTCGTTGCCCGACTTGACGTTGCCAGTGATTGTGACGTTCTGCGCAAACGCCGCAACCGTCAGCAACATCAAAAGCATTATGCTGAATATTTTTTTCATTTTCTTAGAAGTTTTGAATAAGTTAAATGTTTATTTTGAGGGTACAACCTTCATACGGCCGAGGTGCATGTCGAAAATAAAGTCATACTTGCCTGCCTTTGGGATTGTGAGTTTTGCATGGTTGCCTACTTCTACCTCGTTGTTGTAAGAAGTGGTGGCATTATTGTAAGCCGGGTTGGCGACGCCGCCTACATATCTCCAGATTTCGGGGTCGGCCTCCGTTGCTGCCTCGGGCTTCCATGTTGTATAGTCCCACCAGCCGTCGTGGTGCCAGTTGTGTGGGTGAAATTCAAATTTGCCCATAGGAAGTTCGTAACCAAGCACTTGGATAATATGTTTGTTTTGCGGATTGTACTCAAACAAAGGCTCTACGTCCTTTGGGTTGTCGGTCATAATGCCAACCTTAAACTCCTGCCACCAAGCATCGTCTGCGCCTTCCCATTCTCCAATTTCGGGGTTCCAAGTGCCAGTCCACCAAGTGTTCAGGCTGTTGCTGCCCAATTCTGCCGGCAACGGGTCAACTGCCTCGTCGATGGTGTAAGTACTTGTAGAATAAGTGCCTTGCTTTGTATTAAGGACAATTTTGTAATACACGCCAGCCTTGTCGAGTACGAGAGGTTCGCCTTGGTCGGGGTCGGCGGTGAGCAATTCGTGGTTGGTTGGGTCAAGGCTGAAACAAATCGGTCCGTAAGAATTGTTCTGCGGGATAAAACGGATTTCGGTGCCGGCCGCAGCGTTGAAATAATAAGCGGTATATTCAAACTCGCCCGAATGGTCGATGAGCATCGGCACGCCACACACATCAGCTATCAAGTCGGCCTCTGCAACGTCGCAGAGGTACATCTTTGCATAATCTTTGAGTTCGCTCTTGGAGATTGTGAACTCTTTTTCGAGAGTGTTGTTGAAAGCGTCGTAAGCGATGATTTTTCCAGTGTAGTCGCGGTTTTCGTCGCCAAGGTTAAGTTTTTCGACAAACTCGTAATTCTTGTCGCCGCCAGTGTATTCCTGTTTATAGTCAAGGTCGGGAATTTCGACGCTGCAATAAGTGATTCCCTTGTTGTCGGAAACAGAGAACTTGAAAGTCATCACTGGCATAATGACATTGATTTCGTCGTTGGGTTCGAGGATGAACTTAGGAGCGGTGAAGTCTCCGTCCATCTTGGCGGTGAAGGTTGCCGTTGCGGTGTTGCCAACAAGGTCTTCCACGGTAATTTGCAACGGGAAACTTTCGATTGTGAGAGTGTCGTTGGGCGTAACATTGTAATCAAGGTCGTACTCGGTCTTAGAGTCGCCATAAATCTTCAAGATGTCGATAGTCTTGTTGAGATAGAGGTCGGAGTTTTTGATGTTGATTGAGCGAATACCGTCGGCATCGGTTATTTTGCCTTTGATGTTGGCGGTCATGCCATACTCAAGGTGCACCTCGGATTGTTCGAGGGCGATTGCTGGCATCTTGCCGTCCACGGCGGAATACCCGTCGTCGTCGGAGCAGCCCGTGGCCGCAAAGCCCGCAAAGACCATTGCGGCAAGTGTCAATTTTGAAAATCTTTCCATAAGTTTTAAGAATTTTAGTAGTTACGATTTTGTTTTTCATTCCACACAGCAAATATACGCTACACGACGTAAAAACATGGTACATAAACCGTTCAACAATGGTAACAAATCGTTCAAGAACGAAAACAGACCAAGAAAGATTACAAATAAACACTTATTTTGTTTACTCAAAAAAAAGCATTATCTTTGTAATCGTCAAAACAAAAAGCATCCATGCAGAAAAAAATTATATCCATCATATTGTTTATTCTTGCGACCTTTAACTGTTCCGCCCAGCATTTTGCTGTGCGGCGGCTCTCGAGTGCGCAGGGGTTGAGCAGCAATTATGTCAACAGCATTGCCGAAGACAAGGACGGCTACATCTGGGCAGCCACCGAAGAAGGCCTCAACAGGTTTGACGGCAATAGTTTTACATGTTTCTATAACAACAACCAGCAGCCACAACTCTCTGGCAACGAACTAAACCACATTCTCGACGACCCGAAGGACAGCATCATTTGGATTGCCACACAACGCGCCGGGCTTAACGCCTATAATTATCACACCAACACCATGAAACACTATGGCAATGGCATGATAACGTCGGAGGCTGTTACCGACATTACGCCATCGGCAGATTCAAGCATCTGGGTGGCGACATACTGGGACGGCATCAACTATTTGGACAAGAAAACTGGCTCGTTCCGACAATACAACTCTCAAAACGTCCCCTGCATCAATTCAAGCCATATCTGGACAATAGCCGACGGCAAGGACGGCAAAGTCTATCTCGGCTACTCTGACAACGGAATGGCAATATTGGACACCGCCACTAAGAGCCTTACTTTCATGCGCCACGACCCGAAAGACAACGCCACAATTCCCTCCGACGACGTACTATGCCTACGCACCGACAATTATGGCAGCATCTGGGTAGGCACAGCACAGGGGTTGGCGGTTTATAATCCTCACAATCAAAAATTTACACGGATAGACTTCATAGAGCCATTGCGGGGTAGATCGGTCTTCGACATCTGCCACGCCGACGATGGCAGCACATGGATAGCCTTGGAACTTGGCGGCATTGTGGTCATCGACCGTCCACAAAGCCCGTTTGCATCGCCAAAAGACATCCGTTGCCGAATAATCAGCGCAGGCGAAGGTCCAAACTCGCTTTCAGGCGCGTCTGTCCGCTGCATATACCAAGACCGCCACGGCAACATTTGGGCTGGTATTTGGGCTGGCGGCATCAACTTCATATCCAAAAACCGCCCGTATTTCGGCTACATCGACGCAACGCCCGACGCCACCGGCAACAGCCTCAACAACCGTGGCGTACTTTCATCAGCCATAGACGGCGACCACAAACTCTACATTGGCACCGACGGCGGCGGCATCAACATCTTCCAAAGGGGAAAACGCATTGCCGTATATAACTCCGAAAACACCCCGCAGATAGCCAACAACAGCATTCAAGCCTTGTATTACGACGGCGACGGCGGAATATGGTTTGGAATGTTCAACGCTGGACTTGCATACATGGACACCCGCACCGCACGATTTGCGACAGTAATCGAAGGCGACGGCGGCGAAGTTGACATACGCCACATAGCACCCACCAGCGGCGACACTCTGCTCGTATCGTCGAGCGGTGGCGTGTATGTCGTCAGCAAAAGCCGAAAGAAACCATTAGGCTTGGTAACGTTAACACAAAACCTCACACGTTGCGCCCTGCGCGACCATCGCGGCAATATTTGGGTGGGTACTTTTGGCGGTGGTCTTTTTATTCTTGATGTCAATATGCAGACCATCAGACATTTGGAAAAATCCAACGGCTTCCCGTCAAATACCGTCAACCATATCTTAACCACCACGCACGGCGACATTTACGTGGCCACTGGCGAAGGGCTTGTGAAGTTCAAGACCGCCAGCGACACCGCATACAGCGTTTACAACATGGAGAACGGTATGGCAAACATACATATCCGCGCCATCGCCGAAGATTCGTTAGGCAACATTTGGTTTTCCACCAACAAGGGAATTTCTTGCCTAACAGACGACCGTAAAATCCAAAACTTTGACACGCGCGACGGCATTTGCGAAGGTTCATACACAAGTGCAAGTGTTTGTCGGTCAAAAAATTCGATATTTTTTGGCAGTATTAACGGCATCAGTGTAGTACACCCCGACGACGCACTGCGCCACATACCGACCCCCACACCACGAATCACAAAAATAATAATCGCCTCGTCATCGCCACAACTCGGCGACTCCATAATCCACAATCCCAGAGGCACACTCACACTCGACCACGAGCAAAACACCTTGATAATAGGCATCAATACCTGCGACTACGACTATACCCCGCGCGCCGAGCATGAATGTAAACTCGTTGGTTTTGACGACAAATGGATTGACGTAAACAATGCCGACGGCACGATAACATTCCGAAACCTGCCGCCCGGCCGCTACAAAGTAAAAATCCGCTCACGCCTGCGCAACCAGGACTGGGACAACGAAACAACAGCCATGACATTAAGAATAAAGCCCCCGTTGTGGCAGACACCATGGGCTAAAGCATTGTATTTCATACTAATAATAGCCGCCGCAATAGCCCTCATGAAAGGCTACAAACGCCGAGTGAAGATGAAAGCACTCTACGACATGGAGAAAAACAACCGCGAAAAAGACAACAACCTCAACGAAGAACGCCTAAAATTCTACACCAACATCACCCACGAACTCCGCACGCCGCTCACGTTGATAATGGGACCAATAGAAGACCTTGCCAACGACAAAACCATCGCGCCCGAAGCTGCTGCCAAGGTGTCGCTCATTCACCGCAACACCCAAAACTTGCTCCAAAAAGTAAACACACTCCTCGACTTCCGCAAAACCGAAACCCAAAACAAGCGGCTCACGGTGTCCAAAGGCAAGGTGTCTGACGTAATATCCGACATAGTGGAAAAATACCGACAACTCGTCAGCAACCATGCCGTGCCAATCGCCGTCGCCATAAACCCAACCGACGAAATGCTCTTTGACAAAGACGCACTACAGACGATAGTCAACAATTTGATTTCCAACGCTATAAAATACACTTCTGAAGGCACAATAACCATCGGCACCCAGCAGGTAAAGCGCAACGACAAAGATTTTGTAGAAATCACCGTTGCCGACACAGGTCGAGGCATTTCCGCAGACGCACTGCCGCACATCTTTGAGCGTTACTATCAGGAACATGGCGACCACCAGTCCTCCGGCACAGGCATCGGACTCGCCCTCGTCAAAAACCTCGTCGACCTCCACCACGCACAAATCGAAGTGGAAAGTCGACAGGGCAAAGGCACGGTGTTCCGTGTGTATTTTGATGTACACGAAACATACCCCGACGCAATCCACATCACCGAAACGCCAAACGCCGACGAAACCACGCCAAACGCCACCGCTATCCAACAGTCCACACGAAAACTTGTCCTCATCGTGGAAGACAACCACGACATCCTCAACTACATCAGCACAGAACTTTCCAAGGACTACGACACCGCCACCGCCGAAAATGGCAAACTTGGACTTGACGAGGCTTTTTCGCGCACTCCCGACATCATCATAAGCGACATAATGATGCCCGTGATGAACGGCACTGACCTATGCCGACGCATAAAAAATGACATCCGCACAAGCCACATTCCAGTGATTCTCCTAACCGCAAAGGATTCGATGGACGACAAGGAAGACGGATACAATGCCGGTGCAGACAGTTACCTCACAAAGCCTTTCACCGCCACGCTCCTCCGCAGCCGCATAAACAACCTCCTCGAATCGCGCAAAAAACTTGCGTCGCGCTTTGTGCTGCCTTCCACCTCGACCACCGCATCGTCCATGCCACCCGACATCGCCGCCGACACAATCCGCCAAAAGCACGAGGCATACATGTCGCAACTCTCAAAACTCGACCAGGAGTTCATCGACAAGGTAAACGCCGTCATCAACGACAATCTTGATGAAGAAAAACTCGACACGCCCTTCATTGCGTCCCAAATGGCGTTGTCAGTCTCCACGTTATACCGCAAGATGAAATCGCTCACCGGCCTCACCGCCAGCGACTATATCCGCAAAGCCCGTATGCAACGCGCCGAGCAGCTGCTCCTCGAAGGCAAATACTCCATCTCCGAAGTCGCCTACATGGTCGGCATAAACAGCAACGTCCACTTCCGCCAGTGCTTCAAGGACGAATACGGCATGTTGCCAAGCGAATACATCAAACAAATTAAGAAAGAATGAAATTTTTCAGTTGATATAACTTTTGAGCATTCGGTTTTTAGGATTAATGAGCTTGATATTAAAAACAGAAAAAAGAGCATCCCACGTCTGCATTTCGAAAACACATAGTTTAATGCCCTGACATCGTTTTCCACGCCTGTGCAATAATTAACCAACACATTTGTATCGATATACAACTTCCTTATCGAACTTACGCTCTTCTTTTGTGCGCTTTGCCATAATTACATTGATTATTAACGATTGGACTTGCAAATGTAATAAATTTTATCTTTGTTTTCCAAAACTCACTAATAAAAAAATCGGGTGAAATTTTCAAATATCCACAATTATAGCCCATAATCGGCAGAAAAAGTAATTCTGCGTACCTAATCCCGACCTTTTTTGACCGAAAAATAATACATGAAAGCCGAATCTACGCCGTAATTTTGCAGACATAACCACACTTAAACGTTTTCATCAAATGACAGCAACACTACGACTCATCATGGCGACCGTGATAATGGCAATCGCCACGGCTTTCACAGCAAACGCACAGACCGCCGCGCCCGGAACATTCGGCGTCGGCGAAAAGACATTCCTCCTTAACGGCAAACCATTCGTGGTCAAAGCCGCAGAAATCCACTATTCACGAATCCCACGCGAATACTGGGGCCACAGGATAAAAATGTGCAAGGCGTTGGGAATGAACACGCTCTGCATCTACATATTCTGGAACTACCACGAGATGCAGCCCGGCGAGTTCGACTTCTCGGGGAACAAAGACATCGCCGAGTTCTGCCGCGTGGCCCAAAAAAACGGCATGTACGTCATCGTCCGCCCCGGGCCATACGTATGCGCAGAATGGGAAATGGGCGGACTGCCATGGTGGCTGTTGAACTACGACGGAATACAGCTCCGCACCCTCGACCCCAACTACATGCGCCACGTCCGACAGTTCATGCACAAAGTCGGCGAACAACTCTCGCCGATGCTCATCACAAAGGGCGGCAATATAATCATGGTGCAAGTCGAGAACGAATATGGCAGTTACGGCACTGACAAGCCCTACATCTCCGCAATCCGCGACATCGTAAAGGAATCGGGCTTCGACGGCATACCGCTTTTCCAGTGCGACTGGAGCAGCAACTTCACTAACAACGCCCTCGACGACCTGCTCTGGACTGTCAACTTCGGCACAGGCGCAAACATCGACGACCAGTTCTCAAAACTCAAGTCGCTCCGTCCAAACACGCCGCTCATGTGCAGCGAATTTTGGAGCGGATGGTTCGACCATTGGGGAAGGCCACACGAGACACGCCCGGCAGGTGTCATGGTCGACGGAATCCGCGAAATGTTGGACAAGAACATCTCCTTCAGCCTCTACATGACCATCGGCGGCACGACCTTCGGACATTGGGGCGGCGCGAACAATCCCGCATACTCCGCGATGTGCTCGACTTACGACTATGACGCGCCGATTTCTGAGGCTGGACACGTCACCGAAAAATACAACCTCCTGCGCAACCTGCTCTATAACAAATACCTCTCGCCAGCCGAGACCCGCAGCACCGCAAAAATCCCCAAGCAAATCCCGGTAATCTCCATCAGCAGTTTCTCCCTCACCGAAACCGCTCCCGTATTCGCCAAACTCCCCGCGCCAAACCATTGCGACAACATCATGCCGATGGAACGCTTTAACCAAGGTTGGGGCAGCATAATCTACCGCCACAAGATGGAAGCCGACTACCCCGCCGGCACAGTCATCAACATCGACGAGGTTCACGACTACGCCATCATATACATCGACGGCAAGGAGATTGCACAACTCGACCGCCGCAAAGCCCAATTCACCGCCGTGATGCCAGAAATAAAAGCCGGACAAACTCTCGACATTTTCGTCGAGGCACTTGGTCGCGTCAACTTCGACAAGTCAATCCACGACAGAAAGGGTATCACGAATAAAGTGTCGCTCGTACACCCAACAACCAAAAGCGAAACAATACTCCACGACTGGCAAGTATTCAACATCCCCACCGACTATAAGTTCACGGCATCACGCAACTTCTCCAAAGGCGGCAAGTCAAAAATGCCGACATATTACAAAGGCACATTCAAGGTTGAAAAGCCCGGCGACACATTCCTCGACTTCTCAACATGGGGAAAAGGCATGGTATGGGTAAACGGTCATGCACTCGGTCGCATTTGGGAAATCGGCCCTCAGCAAACTCTCTACATGCCGGGCTGCTGGCTCAAAAAAGGCGACAACGAAATCATCGTCCTCGACATTATCGGCCCAACAACGACCACCATTCAAGGTCTCAAAGAGCCGATACTCGACCTTCTGCGCGTAACCGTGCCGCCAACACACCACAAGGACGGTGAAAAACTTTCGCTCGCCAACTTTAAGCCTGTAGCCCAAGGCGCGTTCGCCAAACAGCCCGGACCCCAGACAATAGATTTTGCATCGACACCAGCGCGTTTCCTCTGTCTCCAAACCCTCAACAACCACACTGGCGACAACATCACCTCCATAGCCGAAATTGACCTCATCGGCGAGGACGGAAACATCATCAACCGTGAAAAATGGAGCGTCCGCTATGCCGACAGCGAGGAGACCCGATCGGGCGACCACAATGCTTCGCTCGTATATGACCTTCAGGAATCGACTTACTGGCAGACTGTTGACAACACCGCTCATCCCCACTCCATAGTCATCGACCTCGGCAAAATGGAAAAGGTGAAGGCTCTGCGCATGATACCGCGCCCAGAGGCTGGCAACCCCGGACTGCCAAAGGATTTCAAGATATACCTCGGCGAA
Organism: uncultured Bacteroidales bacterium; assembly: GCA_937877455.1. Classification (GTDB taxonomy): domain Bacteria; phylum Bacteroidota; class Bacteroidia; order Bacteroidales; family UBA3824; genus UBA3824. The sequence goes on along the minus strand of CALFIU010000091.1, from coordinate 53,162 downwards.
AAAGATTTTGAATATTAAGATTATAGCATATTGGTCGTTTTGTAGAAAAAATATTGTAATAACTTATAACATAATAAGTTATCAATAAAAACAATCGGTATTCAAAGTTACATTTATTTATAGTCTTAATGTATCGAGTGGTAGCCTACAAAATGACCTTTTTTTTTAAAGTTGCAAATTGGAATTCTAATTTTTACCGCTTACGTCACGGCAATTTCATTTGAACGAGCGGACACACAATTCCGTCCGCATTGATGTCGATTAAAATGAAATTGACGTGCGTTTACGTTGTAAAGTTATTTGCAAATGCGTATGTTTTTAGTAAAAAAAATATAAAAAAAGCGTGTTCTTTATTGTGAACACGCTTAAAAATAATCAATTTCTATTCACTAACTACTATTCACTAATCACTAAATATTCCCACGGTTTTAAAATTTTTGAAGTTAATTTTTGGGTATCATGGTAAATTTGCTGAGACGATGAAAGGTTGAAAATACATTTTGTTTTTCCTCGGGTAAAAACAAGAACATTGTTTAAATTGTCATGCTTTTCAAAGATAACTTTTGCCCCAAATTGTCCATTCCAAAGGTCTTGATTGTTTAGTTTGGTTTGGTTTAGTTTGGTGTAAAAACTTTGTAAGCAGCAATTTGAAAAATCAATTGTATCTTTGTCGAAAAATTTAAGTGCTTTTTTGTTGGCGGCTTCTTGTCCCGAATAAACCAACGGCATACCAGGTAAGTAGTATGTTAACGCAGCCATTGTAACGGCAGCATTGCCCATTCTATCGTATTCGCTTTTGCTCCAAGTGTTTTCGTCATGATTGGAAGTAAAATTCATTCTATAATCTTGAGGCTTAAATTTTTTGTAATCTTTTTTATAAAATTTTATAATATCTCTACAATCTTTTTTAGACTGAGCCACATCGTTGAGAATGTGGTGTAATTGCCAACCGTATGTCATATCAAACGCAGCATGAATTTTAGGATTTTCGTCTTCGGCTAACATAAAAATAGTCTTCTTTTTTTCGAGTTCTTTACGAGCTTGCACCCAAAAATCTGTTGGAACCATACCCGCAACGTCACATCTAAATCCGTCAATATCGGCAACATCAATCCAATATTTCATTGCGTCAATCATTGCCAACCGCATTTGAGAGTTGTTGTAATTGAGGTCGGCAACATCGTCCCAATCTGTGTCTTTTGGAATTGAAATTTTGCCGTCGGCATCGTGGTTAAACCATTCGGGATTTGATTTTGTCCATACATTATCGCGTCCCGTGTGATTGGCAACCCAATCTATAATTACCTTTATGCCAAGGCTATGAGCTTTGGTTACCAAGGCTTTGAAATCGTCTAACGAACCAAATTCAGGATTTATTTCTTTATAATTTTTTATAGCATAATAACTCCCCAATGAGCCTTTTCTACCTTCTTGACTTATAGGATATATAGGCATTATCCAAATTATGGATGTGTTTTGAGCCTTAAGCCTATCGAGATGCGGTAAAAAAGCATTAAATGTGCCTTCTGGTGTATATTGACGAATGTTTACTTCGTAAATATTTGCATTTTTAGCCCATTCGGGAGTGGTTTTTGTAAATTTTTGTTGAGCTATCGACACATTAAACGTCATTGCTGTTATTATGGCTAATATTATTTTTTTCATCTCTCTTGTGTAATAAACGGGGGTTCTAAAAATTGCTTTTTTCTGCGTTGTATTTCAATCTCAAAATGCTCATTTACAATCAGTAAACTGCGCTTTTTTGATTTCATACGCCTTGAAAAATCTAATTTTTAGAACTCCCCTAAAATTTATTTTATTATGGCTATTTTTTTTGAAATTGTTGTATTTCCCATTTTTATGGCAACGATATAGATGCCAGATGTAAGTTGATTGGTATCTATTTCCAATATTTCGTCATAAAGATTGTTTTTAACCTTGCTTACGCATTTGCCATTCATGTCCCATATTTCAACGCAATTGATTTTTGTAGGCGATGAAATTGAAATTTTGTCAATACATGGATTTGGGTAGAGATTAATATCAGCAGTTTTTACTTTAACAGCTTGTTCTACAGCAGTAAGAGTGCCTTCGTCAAAGTTTTCTGTTGGTTGTTTATCTGTAAAAATCTTTACTTGACCAGCATTTAATGTAAGACTATTGCTTGTTTGTTGTATGTCTATTTGTTTTTTGTTAACGAGTTCATACCAAGTGCCAGTGTTGGGAAAATCCACCGTTTTAGTTTTTGAGTCTGGGTCGAAATTAGCCACCACAATTGCCGAGTTGGTTTGTCCTGTAAGGTAAACAATTTTAAATAAATCGGAGGAAAAGAGTGTTGCCGTTCCAGAAAAAGCATCGTTTTCGTTTCTTAATTTGTTTACAAGAGCGTACATGTCGTATATGGCTTTTCTATCGGCGTTTGCCAAATAATCTGTGGGTACTGGTTTACGTCCAGTGCGTGCGCCATCGTCTTCTTCACCAGTTGTTATGTTATAGTTGATGCTGTAATCGTATCCCAACTCTCCAAATTGCCAAATCATTTTAGGACCAGGTACAGAAAGTAAAATAGCACCAGCAGCGGCTGCGTTTTTCATGGCATTGCTGAATGTTTTTATGTTACCATTGCCATAGCGTAATGCTTTAAACATCATACGTTCTTCGTCGTGGCTTTCTGCGTAGGCTATAGAGTTGGCTGCACTAAAGTTTAACGATGGATAGTAAATGTTTTTTACTTCGCAACCAGAACTATAACCCATTGTTGATTGGCAAAACGCATAGTTTACGTTGGTCCAAAGCATTATTCCGTAATTTGCAAGTACTTTTTCTTCTGAGTTGTCGGTTAGATGTTCGCAAATCATGTAGGAATTTGGTTTTACAGCTTGCATTTTGTCGTATATACGTTTTAAAATGGCTATGCGCGATTCGTCGTAGGCTGAACATTGAGCATCGGTTGTTGCAACGGTATTGGTAAATCCTTTGGTGAAATCGAATCTTATTCCATCGATGTTATATTCTGTCATCCAATAGGTTATTATTGAATCAACAAGAATTTTAGTTTCTTCGGTTTCGTGATTAAAATCGTAACCCCATGAATAAACTTTGTTTGGACTATCGACATTAAACCATGGGCTTTGGCTGGTGGTTTTTTGTCCGTCAAAATATAATTTAACGAATGGCGACGATCCAAAAGCGTGATTTAAAACCATATCGAATATTACGGCTATTCCGCGTTTGTGGCATTGGTCAATGAGATTTTTATAATCATCTTGTGTGCCGTATGCCTTGTCGGCGGCAAAATAGAACGATGGATTGTATCCCCAACTATCGTTGCCCTCAAATTCTGTTATTGGTAGAAATTCTATGGCGTTGATGCCAAGATTTTGGAGATAATCGAGCGAATCAACAACTCCTTTTACAGTGCCAGATGTTGAAAAATCGCGAATGAGAAGTTCGTATATTACAAGGTTTTCGGATTTTGGCGCAGTGAAATTTTTTGTTTCAAAATCGTATTGGTTTTTGTTTAAAATAAATGTAGATGCTATCCCTGTAGTTTTTCCTTCGGGATAACTGATGAGGTTGGGATAAGTAGTACTTGGAATATATTTGTCGTTATCGGGATCGTAAATTTTTTCGGTGTATGGGTCGGCTATTGTTATACTTTCGTCAACAATGTATTGATATAAGTATTCTTGGTCTGGGTCTAAATTGTCGATGGTAAGAAAAAAATAGTTGCCGTCTTCCGACAAATTCATTAAGCAGTCTTGAGAAGGTTGCCAATTGTTGAAACTACCAATAACGTATGCAGATGTTTTGTGAGGTGCAAAAAGCACAAATGTAGCTTGTTTGTCGCCAGTTTTGTTTACGCCACGTAGCAAATTTTGCGGCATTGTTGCAACGTTGCTTTTTTGAGAAATTACGTACGAAAATTCTTTTTCGGCAGTTAAACTTTCTGATGTTGCTTTTATTTTTATTGTATGAGTACCAGATGTTTCGGTTGTAAGGTTATACGAAAAATTATCTACGTTTTCTATGTAATATTTTTCTACATCGTCAACTAAAAGTTTAAATTGTGATTTTTTGTTGGCAGAGCAATTTATTTCAAAACTTTCTCCGCCTGTTATAAATAATGGAAAAGTTGTTGGCGAATTAAGATATAGGTAAAGTTTGTTAGATTCAATAATCGACAAATATATGTCGGTATTGTTAGTGCCTTTGCCTTCTTTTGTTCCATCAGAACTGCGGAACACGAATGCTAATTTATCCACATTTTGGGCTTCGGTTTCTGTTAATCCGTAAAAATCTTGAATCTTACCTATTGTCAATTGGTAAGTGTTGGTTGCAGTTTTGGTGAGTTTGCAATCATCGCTATTGACGCTCCAATCGTGTTTTACGTGAGTCCATTGCGTTGAGTTTTTCATTATAACGCCAGTGTGGGCATATATATTGCCGCTATAACCTTTCAACCCAGCGTTGCCTTGGTCGGCGTGAAATGTTAATACAATATCGTCGTTGGCAGAAGGGTATTGTGGTGAACTTTCTATCACCGTTTGGCTGCATGCAGTAAAATAGATTAAACAGTATGCAAATATTAATAAGAATCTTTTCATAATGGTTGTTTTGTTAAAAGCACGTCGCATATTTAGGGAAGCGACGCGCATGATTAAAAATTATTTTGCTATTTTTGTGTCGCTAAAAAAGGTGCCATTTGCAGGAATTTCAACTTCTTTTCCGTTAATTATTATTTTGCCTTGCTGTTGGCTCAGATTTTTAACTTCTGATTTTTCTTTGTTGATGCTAACAAGGTATAGATTATTTTGATGACGAATTTTAAACGAGTATTTATCCCATTGTATTGGAATTACGGGATTGAAAGAAGGAAGACCATTTTTTATTCGCATTCCACCAAAACCTTGAACGATTGTCATCCATGTTCCGCCCATACTTGTTATATGGCAGCCGTCGCAAGTGTCGTTGTTATAATCGTCTAAATCTAAACGTGAGGCGTTGAGATAAAATTGGTATGCTTTAGCATAATTACCTATTTTACAAGCAATTATACTATGAATACAACTTGATAACGATGATTCGTGAACGGTGAATGGTTCGTAGAAATCGAAGTTGCGTTTTATTGTTTCGGTATCGAATAAATTTTCAAAGAAATATATGCCTTGCAACACATCGGCTTGTTTTATGTAGCAACTGCGGAGTATTCTGTCCCAACTCCAATGTTGGTTTATTGGTCTAATAGCAGGGTCGAGTTGCGAAACAGGAATTAGTTCCTTGTCTAAAAAGCCATCGTGCTGAATAAATATTTCTCGTTTTGGGTCATAACCGAGATACATATTGTCTATCACTTTGTTCCAACCTTTTATTTCATCTTCAGAAAAATTAGATATTTTTGTTATGCGTTGGTAATCGTTTGGATAGTTGGTTTTTACAAATTCAATAGCATTGATGGTGTATTTCATGTTTTGAACAGCCGAAAAACTTGTGTACCAATTGTTGTTAACGTTGTTTTCGTATTCATTTGGACCAGTTACACCAAGCATTACGTATTTTTGTTTTTCTTCAGACCAATTTACTCTCTGAAACCAAAATCTCGAAATGCCAATCAACACTTCCAAACCATAGTCGGCAAGATATTTTTTATCGCCAGTGTAGTCGATGTATATTTTTACTGCGTTAGCAATTGCAGCATTACGGTGTATTTCTTCAAATGTTATTTCCCACTCATTGTGACATTCTTCACCATTGATAGTAACCATAGGATATAGGGCAGCACCATTGGTAAATCCAAGTTTTGCAGCGTTTTCAATTGCTTTTTGTAGATGTTTGTAACGATAAACCAAAAGGCTGTGTGCCACTTTTTGGTCGGCAGTGGCAAGATAGAACGGAAGACAGTATGCTTCTGTATCCCAATATGTTGTGCCTCCATATTTTTCGCCTGTAAAACCTTTTGGTCCGATGTTTAGTCGTTCGTCGCGTCCAGTGTAGGTTTGATTTAGTTGAAAAATGTTAAACCTAATGCCTTGTTGTGCTGCAATATCTCCTTCGATGATAATATCAGATTCTTCCCATTTTTTGTTCCATGCAGTTTGTTGTTCTTCCAAAAGTTTGTTAAAGCCTTTGTTAACAGCATTTTTTAACGAAGAAAGTGTACTTTGTTCCAAATCTTGTTCATTGTAGTACATTGTAGAACAGATAGCAGCATATTTGTAAACTGTTATAGTGCTATTTTGTTCTGCTGTTAAAATAAATTCTTCGGCAGCATATTTGTCTTTTAATTTTGATGTAAAGGTGTAAGTTGCAGGCATTTCGTTTTTACAAAGCACAGTTTTAACGGCTGTACAAACGCGAAATTTGGATTTTTTGGTTTCTGCAGTTACAAATGTATTTTCTTGTGATGTGCTTTTGTTGATTTCTATCCAAAATTTTTCGTCGTAATTACTATCTTCGTTGGCAATATCGGCATCAACTCCAGAGGTAATAGTTAGCTTTGACGAAAAGTTTAACGGTGTTATTTTGTATTCTATTGCACCATTTTCGTCGTCAACAATACTCATGAACCTTTTTATTTCGGCTTTTAATTGTTTTCCCGATTGTGTTTGAACGGTAAAACTACGTTTTAAAATTCCGTTTTTCATGTCCAATATTCTGCAAAAATCTATTATTTTACATTTTGCAAGGTCAAGTTCTTCGCCATCAAACGAAAACTTTATATCAATCCAAGATGGTGCGTTGAGCATTTTAGCAAAATATTCTGGATAACCGTTTTTCCACCAACCAACGCGTGTTTTATCTGGATAGTAAACACCAGAAACATAACTTCCTTTTAGTGTTTGTCCACTAAACGATTCTTCAAAGTTGGCTCGTTGACCACCCTTGCCATTTCCGATGCTGAAAATAGATTCTGATATTTTGTTGAATTGAGGATTAAAACCTTCTTCAATTATCTCCCATGGGCTATGTTTTATGTAATTTTTCATTATTTTTTTATAATTTATGCGTTTTATTTATAATGCAATTTTAAATTACATAAACCCTAAAACCATAAAAATACCAATATTTTATGCCGTAAAAAAGTGCAAACGTTTGCGAGTGAAATTACATTTTTTGTTGTTTCAACAAAAAATATAATACTTTTGTTTTTGGTTGTGCCATTTGGTAACTTTTTTGTTCTAATGGATAGAAAAATATTGTAACAATTTTAAGTTAAATTTTAAGTATAATAACAAAAATGAAAAAAATCTTACTTATTGCATTTATTGCAATGCTTACCACAATTACTGCCAATGCACAAACACAGCTTCACGATTACGACATTGATGAACTCCGTAGTTCTTGGCAAAAAACAATCACCGTTCCTGTTTCACAAGCATCTGTTGTTGAAAAATTGTTTTTGGCTTGGAGTAAAGAGTTTCCAAACGTATTTACAGAGGTTTTTGATAAATTTAAAAAAACTGGTAAAACAACTGACATTAAAATCAATGATTGCGACTACAAATTTAAATTAGATTTTGCGCCTAAGAACGGTTTTTTAAGCATTGATGGCGATTATAGTTACATTTGTGAAGTTGATGGTAATTACAAAAAAGGCGATAAAATAACAAAAGAACAAATTCTCAATGCTGTGTATTGGAATCTTACCAATGGCAACAAACTTTTCGGCGTAAGTTTCCAAATTCCTGGCGAATGTTTTAACAATTGCATGGTTGCTTTCTACGAATATAACGTTGCACAAGGTACATTATCTCCGCGCGCTGACATTGCCAAAAATGTGATGAAAGCAGTTGGCGACGATACCGAAATTTTTGTAAGCCTACCCAAGGAAGGTCGCGACATTAGGTATTTTGATTATTCCGACCAAAAAACAAAAGTTATCAAGTGGAACGGTAACGGTTTTTGAATATAAACAACAATTATGAAAAAAACATCATTAATCATCTCCGCCCTCGCCCTGACTATGGCGCACGGCGCAAACGCCCTGACTTTCAAACAGTCGGGCAAAACTTTAACCGATTTGTGCTCCGAAAATGTAACAATCTTTGCCGAAGGAGATTTCAACAAAGACGGCGTAAAAGATTTGTTTCTTGGCACCGAAAACTCTGGCAGCGCATTTTATTTTGGCAATGCCGACGGATACAATCTTTTCCGCGACTACGATTTGCGTCTTGACGACAAAGCAAAAGTAACTGTCAATGCCAATGGCGTTTTGAGGATTCAGATTGACATCAAAAGCGGCAGCGATGTTTTCCTTTTCCGCTATCAAAACGGCGGATTTGTGCTTATCGGCGGCAAAAAAGACCGCCACAAGTCGGAACATTTCGACGTGTCGTACAATTTCTCAACCCGAAAAGTAATCAAAACCAACGGCGAAGGCTCGTCAAAATCAACCGAAAACGGCGTTATGTCCGTCCAGCCGGACATCAAATTTTGTTGGATTCCGTTAAAGTGGGATATGCTTGACTTTTTGTTTGAGGTCAACGAAGACGGCAGCCTTCCCGTCGAGCAAATGACCGTTGGCGGCATCTTTCGCCGTATGCAAGACGAAGATATGTTTCATTGGGTGCTGTGCGATGTCGAGGGGCATTACGGACGCGTTATTCCCGACAAAAACGAGGACGGCAGCTATGACACGTATGGCATTTACGAAGCACCTGGCAGCTACAACTTAGACACCGATGTAAAATTCACCAAACTTTCGGGCGGCAAATACAAAATCGTAGTCAACGAAACCTCGCAAGACCGCAGCTACGAGGGTGAGGTAAACCGCTACTACGAAGAGCACGAAGGCGCAGAAAACGAGTCCTACGACGAAATTTTGGAGAAACTCGGCATAGAAGTACCCGACGACGAGTCCTCCACAACCACATACATTTTCGACGACGGCAAATTTGTGGAGCAGAAATAATTCAGGTAATCATCATGTTACGCCAACATTTTGAGAATTTACGCATATTTGGCGAAAAACATTTTGAGAATTTACGCATATTTGGCGAAAAACATTTTGAGAGCAGAAATAAAAGAGTTATATTTGCAATCAAAATCACATAACAAAACTTCAACAAATGACCATATTCAGGCGTAAACTATACAACGAAATGTTGCGGTGGAAAGAAACTCGCAACGGAAAAACCGCATTGCTGATAAAAGGCGCGCGGCGTGTGGGCAAATCTACATTGGTGGAAGAATTTGCTCGAAACGAATACGAATCTTATATTTTGGTAGATTTTTCTCATTCGTCTAAGCGAGTTGACGCATTGTTTGAGGATATGATGAATTTGGACCTGTTTTTTTTCCAGCTTCAAAATATCTACAATGTTAAGCTGATAGAGCGAAAGTCGGCAATCATTTTCGACGAAGTACAGTTGCAGCCGTTGGCTCGTCAGGCAATAAAGCATCTTGTCAAGGACGGACGTTACGACTATATCGAAACGGGTTCTTTGCTGTCAATCAAAAAAAAAATTCAAAACATTGTGTTGCCAAGCGAAGAAAACAAGCTGACACTCAATCCTATGGATTTTGACGAGTTTCTTTGGGCTATTGGCGACAATGTAACGCCTGATTTCTTGCGCGAATCTTTTGAAAAAAAACGTGCTGTCGGCGACGCTGTCAATCGCAAATGGCTCAGAGACTTGCGCCTTTATATGCTCATTGGAGGTATGCCTCAGGCTGTAGAAACATATCTCAACACCAACAATTTGCAAGATGTGGATCGTACCAAACGCGACATTATTCAACTTTATGTAGATGATTTTTACAGGATAGACAGCACAGGCAGGGCGTCGCAACTGTTTTCTGCCATTCCGGGGCAATTAGCCAACAACGCAGGGCGTTATCAGGTGTCGAGCGTAATCGAAAATCAGGATGCCGCAAGAGTGTCTTCGGTGGTGGCGGATATGACCGACAGTATGGTGGTCAACCTTTCTTATCACGCAAGTGACCCTAATGTGGGTTTTGGAATGACAAAGGATTTAAATTATTACAAAATGTTTCTTGCCGATACGGGACTGTTTGTAACGTTGGCCTTTAAGGACAAATCTTACACCGAAAACGTGGTTTACAACCGGCTGTTGTCTGACAAACTTGAAGCCAACTTGGGCTACGTATACGAAAATCTTGTCGCTCAAATGCTTAAAGCATCAGGCAGGGAGCTTTATTACTATACTTTTAAGACAGGGTCGGGCAAACATAACTATGAAATTGATTTTTTGCTATCCAACGGCAAAAAGATTGTGCCTGTAGAAGTAAAGTCGTCGGGATATAAAAGCCATAAGTCTATCGACGAGTTTTGCAAAAAATATTCGTCTCGCATTGGCGACAGAGTTTTGCTGTACACCAAAGATTATCAAAAAGACGGAGAAACTATTTGCCTGCCAATATATTATACTCCGTATTTATAGAAAAACCCTTGGACGCAACAAATAATAAAGTCGATTTGATATAATTGACAATCAAATGATTACTCTGTTGCAATAATTTTCCAGCGAAATTTTCTCTTTTCAACCAGATAATTTTGTATATTTGCGAACGGCAACAAACAATTAAGTTCCATGCCGCCACAAACCAACAATCGAAAATAATGGACAAAAACTGGAAATCAATCAAATACAACGACAACTGGAGAACCAACCAACTTGACCTGCTGAAAAGGGAGGAGTCAATTTTGGGTACAATCCCCGACAACATAGGCGAAATATTATACTGCGATTCTATATCAAAATAATATCGTTGAATGACAAGGATTTTGAATTTGAAGACATTAGTCAAAAAAAGAAACTATTGGGCTTGATTCCCCAAAAAACGATTGTTCACATTCCGGTGTTCGCTGTGGGCAACAAACAGTTGTTTTTGCAGATTATCACGTTGTATCACAATATCACTTTTAAAAAATGAAAAAGACATTCCTACTAATCCCCACGATAGCATTATTGGCATCCTGCGGCGGAAATCAAAACCAAAACGGCGGCACGTCAACCGACACCGCCGTCAGCGGCAAAACGTCAACCGACAATATCACCGCCTACCAAATTTTCAAACTCATCGACCCGAAAAATGCGTCGATTAAATTGGACTCAGGCATCGACACCACCGCCAAGGAAAATTCTCGTATTCTTTTACATCCGAGGATGGCGACGGGGCGGAGGGCGAAACCGTCAACTGCCTCAGCCACAACGACGGCGGACTATTGGTGGTATATCAGCATTGGTACTACGGAGATATGGACAGCTATAACACCGACGACCTCAAAATCTTCCGCTACCAAGACGGCAAACTCTCCGAGCGCAACGACTTGCTGCCCAAAGCGTCGATTAGCGACTTTGCCGCTGTTGATGCGGTGTCGCTCTACAACGCTCCCGACGATGATTACATATACTCCGAATACGACACCGAAGATGCGCCCAAAATGCTGCTGTATCACAAATGGATGTACAACGACCCTGTTAGACTATTCTACAAGTGGGACGGCGCAAAATTTGTCCTCGCAGAGAGCGACCGTCAGACCAAACAATTCAACATACTCTCCACGGCGGGCATAGGCAGGATTTTCCTTGGCGACAATCCGCCCGAAAAACTTGACGGTTTTCAGAAAAACGCACTCGGCAAAACCGTCTATTTCAACCGTGACGGCAAAAAGCAGTTCAAACTCTCGCTCAATGACGACGGCAAAATCGACACCATCACTATCCTTTCCGACCGTTACACATACCGCATGGACGTTGACGGACCTACAAACGAACATTATGGCATTGGTTACAGAAACGTTGGTTTCGGACTGTTTGAGGGTCAGTATTTTGTAATGAAAGACGGCGTCTGGGTGCGCACAATCGACGGGTCCAACGATTCCAACCCAATTGATATGTTTGGCGAAACCTCTGAACACCCCGTCGATTATCCCCATAACGGCGTAATAGAGTTTTACACCACAAGGGAAGCCGTCAAAAACATCTATCCCGAAATCGGCAAGAAGGTTACCGACGACGACAACCCAAAATACGACCCAAACGTTACCGTTACGCTCATAAAAATCTACTGTCAGCAACCTGTCAAAATTGCTGAGGAAGTATTCCGCAAGCTGTTCCCCGAAATCAAAGAGGTAAGTTGCTACAACGACACACCGCTTAAATGCTACGGCAGCAATCCCGAAGAGGACGAGGGCTGCGAATCTGGCGAACTGTTGGCGTGTTACTCGCTCAAAAACGGCGGCTATATCGTGACGGTAGCGCACGATTTCAGCGGTCCGGGCTGTGCGTCTGAATACCAATTTTATACAAAGAAATACATCGACGGCAAAATCTCCAACTCCGCCGACCTTTTCCCTACGCCACAGTTGGACGACCTTCTCAACCCCGCCAAAACCGCCGGACACGAGAGCGACATTGCTGAGTTCCGCAAGATGTACGACAAATCGCCAATTGATTACCTTTGCTATGATTTTCAGCCGCCAAAGACGCTCTCCGTCCGCCTCCACCCATGGGACTGCGAGGACGCCTACTACAATATGGACAAGGTGATGCTCGACCCCTACAACGGCGACAAGATTCCCGAATACACTTGGGACGGCGAAATATTCGTGAAAGAATAATCGTAGAGACGTGCCATGTAGCGTCTCTGCATCCACCAACCAATAAAATTTCAGCCGCAAAGGATGTTTTCAAAAAACTCCATTGCGGCTGATTTTGTTAATGATAGTATCTCAATGTAAAAAAAACATTATACCATCACACAAGACCCGTATTGACAATTATTTACCTTCCAGTTTTTCCAATTCTTCGTCGGATTTGTCGAGTTCATGCTCTTTGTAAAACTTTGTGAGCATTGTGGCAAACACCTTGTCTTCGTATGTGAATACAAAGTCGTAGTAACCGGGCTCAGCGTTGTCAGGATTAACATACATACTTGCCCAAGCACTTCCTTCCTCGGCATCGGGGTCCTTGCGGATGTCGCCGCCTTGCACAAAGCCGGGTGTCAGGTCGCGCATCTTGTTTTTCAGGTAGAAACTTTGGTCTTCTTTGTGTTTGATAATCCACACCTTGATGCCGTATTCTGCATTGGTCACGGGATAAAACTCTATCCACTCGTTCAGATTAAAGATGCAACGGATGCCTTCGGTGGCTGGCTTTCGGTCATTCCATTCCGCAGAGCCTGCTCGGTTTCCTTTGAGCGTCAAGGCGGTCATAACGGGTTGTTCGCCATCTTTGAGGTTCACGAAGTTGAGTTTGCCAGGAATCATAGCCGCCTATGCTTCGGATTTTGTGGCGTTGCCGCTGTTGTCGGAGGTTTGAGAATCGCCAGTGGTGGTGGCAGAATTGTTGGCAGATTCGGTGGCGTTGTTTGTGTTGCCGCCATTGTTGCACGCCGTGGCAAACACCATAATCACGGCAGCCAAGATTAATGAAAAGCTTTCATACCATTGAGTTTTAATGATTGACATTAATTAATTATCGCGCCAAATTTATATCATTTTTTTGAGTAATACAAGGACTATTGATTTTTTTTATGAAATTGACGTCCTGTTTTTGTTTTTGTAATTAATGGAAAGATTGTTACCTTTGCAACCGACAAACCCAAATCGTTAAGACAATGGCAAAGGAATTCAACACAGCGGTTACCTGCGACCCAAAGAAACACTATATGGTGGACACCACCAATAAAATGAAGGTTTTTGAAAGTCTCATTGAAAAGCAAAAATACTTCACCATAAGCCGTGCGCGGCAGTTTGGCAAGAGTACGTCGCTCAAATGGATACTACGCAATCTGAGCGACAGGTACTTAGTGATTCCGGCAAGTTTCGAGTTGTATTCCGAAAACAGTTGGCTGGACGACAATTCGTTTTGCAAATACTTCTGCGACAAGATAATCGAAGCCTGCGCAAACAACGAGGGTGTCATCAAATATTGGAAATCGGCAAAACGGACATCAAAGATAGATTTTGACATATTGTCGCAAAAAATAACCAAATTTTGCAAGACCTGCGGAAAAAAAGTTGTCATCACCATCGACGAAGTTGACAAAGCCTCCAACAACGAAGTCTTTGTGCGTTTCCTCGGTATGTTGCGCAATATGTACATCGTCCGCGACAATATGGAGGATGATTCTTATACATTTTGGTCGGTGGTGCTTGCCAGTGTTTACGATGTGAGAAACCTTAAAGTTAAAATGCGTCCCGAACAAGAGCACCAGTTAAACTCGCCGTGGAACGTCGCCACAGAGTACGAACTCGACATGACTTTCAACCCACAGGAAATAAGCACCATGCTTGCCCAGTACGAAAACGATTACCTCATCGGATTTGACATCAAGGAAATATCCGAAGAAATCTACAAATACACATCGGGCTACCCAGTTTTGGTAAGTTCGGTCTGCAAGATTATCGACGAGCGTCTTGGCAAGGATTGGACGAAGGACGGGGTGCTGAATGCTGTGAAAGCAATAGTTGCAACCAAAACCAACCTTTCGGAAAGTATGACAGGAAATCTTGATAAATATCTTGATTTAAAAGCACTTATAAGGGCTGTTTTGATGGAGAATTATACTGTTGCGTTCGACCCGAACAACAAAACGATAGATTTTGCCAATATGTTTTCCATCATCAAGCGCAATGTTGAAAACAAGGTGGAAATCCATAACCTGATTTTCCAACAGATTCTCCTCAACTATTTTATTTCCGAAAACGACATTAAAATCTTTACCAACGACAACATTTTCAGCAACTACCTCACAAAAAACGGCGACCTAAATATGCCGCTCATTATCAACCGTTTCCAAGACCTTGTGCGCCATAGTCGCAGTCGTCTTATAAAGGTGGACGAAAACGACGACAGTCAAAAATCTTTCCTTGAACGCGAAGGGCGTTTTATGTTCATCTGTTTCCTGAAGCCGATTATCAACGGCACGGGCTTTTATTATTCCGAACCCGAAACCGACGACGGCTCGCGCATGGACTTGGTAATCACCTACAACCACAAGGAATACATCATCGAGCTCAAAATCTGGCACGGCACCGAATACGAAATCTCCGGCCGCGAGCAACTATCAGAATACCTCACAAAACGTAACATGACAGAAGGCTACCTCGTAACATTCTCGTTCCTAAAAGAAAAAACCGTCCAAGAAAAACCCGAATGGATTGAGTACGACGGCAAAAGGATTTATGAGGCTATAGTATAAGGACAATAATTGTATCTTGCCAGTATAGTTTTGGGGCGTGAGATTCATTCTCCCTCAATCACCTCTATCTCCACCTCGTGCTTTGCATCCGCTTTGTTGTAATTGATGCCAACAAGGATTATCCTTTTTGAAAAACCTTTGAGGCTTGTAGGATAATTTTTGCGGCGGATTTGGTCTATTGCAGTGGTGGCAGATTTCTTGCGAAACAGTCGGAATATTCGTATGCGGACATAAAACCGCAACATGTTTGTACAACGGCAAAAGTAACGTCCCAACTCCCAAGGGTCGAAAAGAAGTTGGGTAATATTTTTTTATTTTGTGTCGTTTGTGGTATAACTCTGTATGACAATTTTTTTTGATTAATTTTGGATTAAAAAAATTAAATAAAATTGTTGTGTAACTTTATGTATAATAATATGTTTGGTAAATTGTTGTGTTAAAATGTGTAAATTTTATTTAATTTCTTAATATTTGAGCAAGTTTTTAGAGTTCGTATATTCAAATCCAATTGCGGGTTGGGCTTCATTTGAGAAAGTTAAGAAAAAAAATTATCAAAATATCATATTTTTTCAATAAATTTGCTGTTGATTATAAAAACTTAAATATTCAAATAATAATGAAAAAAACTTTCTTAATTATTACCGCTATTGCGACGACGATGGTTGTAGCTTGCGGTGGCGGATCAACCAGTCAGCAGACCAACAATGCTAACACTGATACTGACACAGTTAATCAGTCCGATGTTCAACCTACACCGCAAGAGGTTCAACAGCCTTCAGTGTCAGACAACTGCGATATGGAAGATATTCTAAAACAATTTCCCAAAAAATATCTACCAGAAGAAATGCGTAACTTCGATTTGGTTTTAGAGATGAAAAAACGCGCTGAAGGTGGCGACGATTCTTACGAAATCCAGTGCGACCGCGCTTTTCTCGACCATTCGGAAGGCGAATGTGATTATACTGACATTATGTTCCATTCGTTTAAGAAAAATGATGGCTCGTTGCTTGTATTGTACACTTCATCAGGTGGTTGCGATTGCAGTGTTATGCTAAACCATAAGGCATTTAACTACTCCTCTGGCAAACTAACAGAAACAGCATGGCCTTTTGAAGAACCTAATTTCGAAGAGTTTTTCAACTCAATATCCCTTTACGGTGTGCAAGCCAACCACATAAAAGAATCAAAATCTGACGGCAAACCATTCTATCAAATATGTACAGAAAAAGAAAATGCCATACGCTGCAATTGGTCTGTATGCGATTATTTCGATTTTATTGAGTATCAACGTCCTATACTATACACTTGGAACGGCAGTTCATTCGACAAGTCATACTTGCCATTCCGCATGTGCGGCGAAAAAAATTTTGGTGGAATTAAACTTGGTGATAACTATCCCAACAATCTTGACGGTTTTAAAATCACTGCTAAAGAGGATGAGTATAATGTAAAAATAACTGATGCTAAAACTGGAAATTTAGTTGCAGAGATTGAGACAAATCAGTTTAATAAAGTATTTAAAATCACTGTTCTAAGTCCTGATTATTGTACCGAAG
This sequence comes from uncultured Bacteroidales bacterium, assembly GCA_937877455.1. Classification (GTDB taxonomy): domain Bacteria; phylum Bacteroidota; class Bacteroidia; order Bacteroidales; family UBA3824; genus UBA3824. The sequence goes on along the minus strand of CALFIU010000091.1, from coordinate 36,435 downwards.
ACTTTATTCCCGTAGGTACACAAATAAACGACATCATTACTCGAAGCCCAAATAAGCATCGTGCTTTTGACTGGGATGGAGGTGGAGATGAAACTCACCGTTTAATTGTTGTAGAAACATATAGTGGCAAATTTGGTGTTGAGCGTCAGTATTTTGAATTTGAACACATCGACAACGACTGTGGGTTTGATCCCGTTAAATACACACTTTCCGCACCTGTAAAGGCAATAGTCATAACCGATTACAAGTGCGACCTTAGTGCAGAATACGACTAATAGAGTTTTTCCGCCATTGAGAGCCAATCGTTATAATTATTTGTATTGCAAAAATTAGAATAATTTCGTGGCGGTTTTTGTTTTATGGTTGTTGGCTTCATGGAGAAGTAGTGTGTTTGTTTTTCATTAAAACAAACACACTACTTCTCCATGATACCGATTTTCTTTATCTGTATTTCATTAAGTTGATGTGATAAAAAGGGAATTCGATAAAACATCGAGGTTAAATTTGTGAAACAAAAGCGTGTTGTTTGATTTTTTACAGCTCCTCCATCCTCACCAAATCGCCGCCTTTGAATACCATTGCAATTTTGTGAACCTGCGAATATGAAATCATCTTGATGATTTTCGGGTCGGCGGCGTAGAAATATAGTTGAGATTTTGCAGCGTTGAATGCCTCGGCTTCATCTTCGGGGTTTGACGATGTGCTTATGTACTTAAACTCAACGAGATAGCAATGGTTCACAAAATCAAATCTTGTGTCAGGCAACAGGAAAATATCGCCATAACCATGATTGAGTTCGATTTCAGGCTTCATCAAATAATACGGATTCAATCCCAAATACGCCATGTAAAAACCTTGAATTGTCCGCTCGCCTTCAATTGAATTGCGGTTGACGGAGGCATTTTTGTACGCTTGGGCAATATATTTCAGCATATCCTCATAATTGCCGTCAAGCGCGGCGTTGTCGAAAGTTGCCTTTAATTCGTTGATGTTAACAGGCAAGTATTTGTCGTATTCGTCCTGCAAGTATCTGTAATACTGTGTTCTGACATTGTTGTTGGGGATTGAAAGTTTCGCGCTAAGCCCCCTCGTACCTGAAATCGTCAACATTCCATAATAATAAAGTAGGCTAACGAAATTCTCAAATTTCACAACCGACGATGCAGGGAAATGCTCCATAATATTCTCGCAGACATAACCCTCGTCAATGATTTTGTTGATGATTGATTCCCTGAAATTTGCTTGACGTTCAAGACGGATAAGATGGTCGAGTTTGTTGTAGTCAATCATTGCGTTTGGAACGTACATTTCCACAGGAAGTTTTTTCCTTTCGATGCTCGAGGATATGTATTTCAACGTCATCATGCCGTTGAACATCTTTGGTTCGCCGTCAACAAAACTATCAAATGAAAAACAGAAATTATTGCACCATGGTTTCAAGGTTTCGATAAGGATATTTGTATCCATATCAATGCAACCATTTGATTTGTAATAATTTACCATCTCCCTTACGTCGTTCTCCGAAAAGCCGAACATTTGATTGTATTGCTTTTTGTTGGAGGCGTATTCAGCAATGTTGAAACCGCTCGTTAGGTCGTCCAACGTAACAGGCGACACGCCAGTGATGAAAATCCTGTCGAAACTACCTTTGAACTTTTTGAAGATTTCACGGTAAAAACCTTCGCCATGAGTGATTGATTTATAAACATTTTCACCTTTTTGCGACCAAACGCTGTTGGTGAAATTGTCGTATTCATCAAGTATGAGGTAGAGATGGTGTTTCAATCGGGTAGCCTGTCCGATAAGAAATGTAAACTTTCCCGTCAAAGTTGTGTATTTTCTCATTTCTGACACTACATCGATGTCATAATAATCTTGATATATGCGTGCGAAATTCTCCATTTCTGCAACGAAATACTCCTCAAAATCGCGCCTAAGGTTGTCGCTGTCGGAAGTAACTTTCGAAAAGTCCAACGTCATGACCTGATAATAATTCCGCCACTGCGTAGGGTGTTCGTGAACATACAATCCGCCAAAAAGCGCATCAAAATTATCCTTCTCCTTGATGTCGTAATAATGTTGCAACATACTGAGGAACAGACTTTTGCCAAACCTTCGAGGACGCACCAAAAGCATATAACTGCTGTCTCGTTCAATTTTATCAATGAACATAGTCTTATCGACGTAATAATATCCCTCACGCCTTATCCTTCCAAAATCGTTGATGCCCTGCGGCAAAAGTTTTACGTTCTGTTCCATAGTTGAAAAAAATTTTGCGCAAAGGTAATGAATTTTTATTGAATTTTAGATAATTTTTTCAAATTAGAATTGAGCGTAGTTTTCCTAATTTAGACTTGGATTTATTGTTGTTTAAATACGGCGTCTAATATCCTTCCATAAATTCAACTTTAATAAGCAACAATTTTTTTGCAAAACAAGTATACATTGTTTGTTTTTTTTCACCTCCTCCATCCTCACCAAATCGCCGCCTTTGAATACCATTGCAATTTTGTGAACCTGCGAATATGAAATCATCTTGATGATTTTCGGGTCGGAGACGTAGATGTGTTGTTTTTCTTTTGCATGGCTACGTAATCCGAATTTTGATTATTTTTCGGCTACAAAGTTAGCAATTCATCTGTTATCTATTGTATGATTTATCGGTAAAATTTTTGCTATACGGTTTTCGCCGTAGCCTTTCTCAAAGTGCAAACGTATCACTTCGTTGTAATACTTTTGTCTTTTCTTGGTTTTGTCTTTTTACAAATTTTATTTAAATTTACTAAGTCAAATTTTTCTATGGTAAGACAGTTCGCCCAATCAAATGAAATTGACGTGATCAAAAATTGTTAGCGTTATTTTTTTTGTTTATTGTTTACAAAAAATTTATAACTTGCCGCCTTAAAAAAATATATAATGAATTCTTTTTTGTTTGATACAGCACAGGACATTGTAAAAAAACATAAAAACAATGGTGATTTTTGTTTAGTTTTTCCAAATAAGCGAAGTCTTTATTTTTTTGATAAGGAATATGTTAAGCTTGTTGGTAAAACAACATGGGCATTAAATAGGTTTACAATTGATAGCGTAATAAATAGTTGGAGCGATTATCAAAAATGCGATACACTTTCGCTTTTGTTTTGCCTTTATGATTCGTTTTCGGAGATTTTTGGCAAAAAAAATATACTTAATAGTTTTCTTGCCGAAGATTTTGATAAATTTTATGAAACTGGTTTGCGTATTTTAAACGATTTTAACGAAATAGATAATTATTTGGTTAATATTAAACAACTTTGTACCAATATTGCAGATTTGGCGGGCATAGATGCAGAATTTACTGATTTTTCGCCAGAGCAAATTGAGGCTATTAAAAGTTTTTGGGCTAATTTTTCCACAGAGAAACTTAGTAATGAAAAATTGAGATTTAAAGAACTTTGGGAAAATTTACCAAATGTGTACGATATTTTTTATCAGAAACTTAAAAAAAAGGGAATTGCGTATGGTGGAATGATTAATAGAAATGTTTGCCATAAACTTGATAGGGGAGAAGATATTAAATTTAGATTTAAAACATATATTTTTATTGGTTTTAACGCTTTGAATAAAGCCGAAAAACAAATTTTTAAACGGTTACGAAATGGTCGTAGGGCTGAGTTTTATTGGGATTGCGACGATTATTATGTAAATAATCCTATACAAGAAGCGGGTCTTTTTCTTCGTGGTAATCTTCCTGAATTTCCTAACCAGTTACCATTACAAAATAGCAAACTAATTTTAAAAAATCCAAAAACAATAGAATTTATCGGTGTTCCTTTGCAAGTAGGACAAGCTAAAGCTGTTTTTGATATTCTTAGGGATTTTAAGGAGCAGGGTGAGAATATTTCTGAAAAAACGGCTATTGTACTTGCTGATGAACATTTGTTGTTTCCTGTGTTACATTCCATTCCGCAAGAAGTTGAAAAAATAAATGTAACAATGGGTTATCCGTTTAGCGAAACGCCTGTTTATTCGTTTATTATCAATTGTTTAGCAATAAGAAACAACATACGTAAAACACAAGATGTGCTTACGTATTATTATAAAGATGTTCTTGCAGTTATCAATCACCCGTTGATATGTAATATGCCCGATTTTTATTGTAAGACATTTATAAAAACCATTAACGAAAATAAAATGGTGCGAGTGTCTGGGGTGATGTTTGAAACCGAGCAGTTGATTCTTGATAGAATTTTTAATTACCAAAAATACGAAACATCGCCTTCTGGAATATTAGAAAATTTTATGGAAATTATTTCTGCATTGTTTTTCAAAAAAAATCCAGGACGCGAACCAAAAGGAACAGTTGAAAACGAATATCTGTATAACGCTTACATTGCAATTAAACAGATTTTTAATCAAATAAAAAGTTCAGAAAGCCGTTATAAATTTTCTAACGAACTTGTTATTAATTTGTTGCGACAAGTATTAGTTAGCATTTCTGTTCCTTTTGATGCAGAGGCTGGTGCAGGCGTTCAGATTATTGGAATGATTGAAACCAGAAATATTGATTTTGAAAATCTTATAATAATTGGCATGAATGAGGATGTTTTTCCACACCATTCAGATTCCGATAGTTTTATTACCGAAAACATGCGATTTGCTTTTGATATGCCAGTTATTCGTTATAAAGATGCTGTTTTTTCTTATTTTTTCTATAGACTTTTGCAACGTGCAAAAAATGTTAAGATATTGTATAACAATGTTTTTGGTGGTAATCAAAGTGGCGAGATGAGTCGTTTTGCTGCACAAGTTAACAAAGAATTAGACAAAAAGTTCAACAAAGATTCGCAAGTTAATATTGTTAGAAAAACATTTGCACGCGACATTAGTCCAGTTGAAAATTTTAACATTGAGATTGTTAATAATAGCGATACAATAAATAAACTTCGGCGTTATCTTGCATCGTCAGAAAATCCACAACCTCTGTCTCCATCGGCTCTAAATGCTTTTTTTGCGTGTAGATTAAAATTCTATTTTAGGTATGTGGCAAAACTTAAAGAAGAAACTATTTTATCGGAAGAGGCTGATACTGCTATTATTGGAAATATTCTCCATAAATCAATAGAAAACATTTATAAAAAAATAACATCAAAGACTGGTGGTGTTATAACTCTCGAACAACTTGAAACTATTAACAATGTGGAAAAATATATTTACGATGCGTTTGCAGAAGAATATAATATTCCTGTTGGAAAAAAATTTGAACTTTCGGGTACCAATAAAATTATATTTGATGTAATAAAAGAGTATGTAAAAAATATTATTGATTTCGACAAAAAGATTTGTCCATTTAAACTCAAATCCTTGGAACGAGCCTATCGGATGTCGTTTGATATTATGGTGGAAGGAAAACCCGAAAAAGTTTTGGCAGGTGGCTATCCCGACCGTATTGATATTAACAACAATGGGTTGTTGCGCATTGTGGATTATAAGACAGGAAGCATTAATAAAAAAATGGATTTTGGCGGTATAGATGAACTTTTTGATTTTGAAAAAAAACATAACGATATTGCTTTTCAACTTTTGCTTTATTCTACAATTTACGCTAAACTATTTGGGAAACAAGCAATTCCTGCTGTATATTCTGTTCGTGAAATTGCAAAAGATAATAGTTTTGACCCATATTTGAAACTTAAAATTGAAAAAAGTATTTCTATTATTGATAAGAATAATATAGAAAATCTTACGCAAGATTTTTCTGTTAAGTTGCGAGAAATGCTTCAACTTTTGTACAATCCTGATACTATTTTTTATCCAACAAAGGATAATAATAATTGCAAATATTGTGGCTATTCAAAAATTTGCAATGCAAAATAATTGTAAGTTTTGTATTTTTTATTGTTGATATTATTGATTATACTTTTTTTTCTGAATCTTTTTGAAGGTTCAGCCGACATTCCGTTGCAAGAAATTTTTAATGTTTTGTTAAATAATAGCGACAACGAAATTTACAATGTTATTATTTTGGAAAATCGTCTGCCACAATCAATTACAGCTATAGTGTCGGGTGCGGCACTTGCTGTTAGCGGACTTATAATGCAAACCGTTTTTTCAAATCCACTGGCAGGTCCTTCGGTGTTGGGAATTTCTTCGTTTTCAAGTCTTGGTGTAGCTGTTGTAACGTTTTTGTTTTCGAGTGTGTTTATGAGTTATAATAGCACATTTTCGGTTGTTTTGGGTTCTTTGCTTGGCTCTGGAGCGGTGCTTGTTTTGTTGGTTTTTATTTCGGGATTTATTAAGCAAAATCTTACTTTGCTTGTTGTTGGAATGATGCTTAGTTATATTTCTGGAGCATTGATTACAGTATTGAATTTTTTTGGAACTGAACAAAGTGTTAAAAACTTTACTGTTTGGTCTATGGGAACCTTTGCGGGGGTAGGATTGGAAGATTTGTTTTTTTTCGGTATAATTGTTTTGGTTTTTGTTATGAGTTCTTTTTTGTTGATAAAACCACTTAATTTGCTTTTACTTGGCGAAAACTATGCGCAAAATCTTGGATTGAATATAAGTCGGTCAAAAACTATTTTGCTTTTGGTTTCGGGCGTATTAACTTCTATTGTAACAGCTTATTGTGGTCCAATTGCATTTATAGGTCTTGCAGTTCCGCATATTGCACGTCTAATGGCGAAAACGTCAAATCATACAAAGGTTTTGCCGTTATGTGTATTTGTTGGAGCTGTTATTGCGTTGGCTTGTAATTTGTTGTGCGTAATGCCTGGTTCTCGTGGAATTTTGCCGTTAAATGCTGTTACCCCAATTTTTGGCGTGCCTGTTATTGTTTGGATTCTTGTTGACAGGCATCGTTTGAACCTATAATTATTGTATAATTACTATTTGAGTAGATAAGTTAACCTTTTTTTGTAAAATTAATCAAGTTTGTAGAAATATGGGTTAATTATATTTATTTCATAGTTATTTTGTGTATTTTGTAAATTTTGAGTTTCTATTGAAATTTGTCTTGTGTTCAAATCGGAAAGATATGGTTTGATTTTATTGTCAAAAATTTCCTTATCTATAAAAATATTCTCGTTTCCAACGCTTATTGTTTTGTACGTGTTATCTTCGTCATCATATTCATATACATCATTAAGTATTTGAATGACAAAACCATAAATATAATCGTTTAAAAATTTACTGTCAATTATTTGTAAATCTTTAAAAAAAGAACTTTCTTTTAATTTAAGTGAATCTTGAACTTTTATTTTTGAAAGAGGGATACCATTTTTTCTATCAAGCCAATCATTTTTGTCAAGAGTAAAATACCATTTGTCAAAAGATATTTTTTGATCAAATTTAATTGTGTTGTAATTAAAGTTGGAACCAATCCATTTTAAATTTTTGGGAAAATTAGTGTGTGTGTCTTCTATGGTTTGGGAATATCCTTTATATAACCCAAAAGCTCTTTCACCTATGAATTGAATGTTGTCGGGTAAATTGATTTTTGTAGGAAGTTCACACTGGTAAAATGCCTTATATTCAATTCTTTTGAGATTATTAGGCAATTTAATTGATTTTAGGTTACACCATCCAAATGCTGATGTGTCAATAATTTCAACGCCATCAGGGATGGATATTTCCGTAAGGTTACTATTTCCCTCAAATGCTCCATAACCAATCTTTTTTATAGTGTTGGGTATTCGGAAATCATTGGAAACATTTTTCGCATATAAAATTTCGGATTTATCTTTGTTGTACAATACTCCGTTTTCAATGCAAAAAAACTTGCTATCCGTTGGGAGTTTCCAGTTTGGGTTATAATTGTTATGTCCCAATATTTTCACTGAACTCGGAACTACAATAGAATCATTTTCCTTGAAAATTTCATTAGACAATACTTCCACTCCATCAGGAATTACATTTAATTTATATTTGGGTAGTATCAAGATTTTACCATCCTTTGATAATAAACTGCCGTCTTTGCTTGAAAAAATCTTAGACTTGGGTGAAACTTGAAATTCGTCTGCCAAATACGAAATGTATTTTATGTCATTGGGAAGAACTATCTTTTTGGGATAGATTATAGTATGGACGAAACTCCCGTCTAACGATTCTACTTTGCAATATTCTTTTTTGTAAATCCAAATATTTTTCAACGAGTCAACTCCATAGCTTTTCGACAAATCAAGGGTGTTGATTGTTACGTTACTATCTATTATCCAGTGTTTTTGAGGATCATTGTAATCATCAAATTTTGCAATGTCTTTCAAATTACCTTTTATCACGACATTATATTCATCTGGTTGAAGTTTACTCAATATTTTTTCAGCTTTGTTTACTTTTACTGTGATAGTTTTTTGTGCCGATACCGTAATCGCAAAAACAATTAAAAATAATAAAGATGTTAAAAGTGTTTTCATAATATACGAAGAGTTATTTGGGGGTGTTTTTTATAAAGAACCTTGAATTTATTCATTAGTTAAACTATGCAAATTTTATAAATTTTTTTAGAACTACAAAAAAGGACGGTTTTTCTCCGTCCCTTTTAGTTCATTCATTGGTATTTACGCTCTGTTATAATCCTTTCAATAAACAAGCAAGCACCAACAAAACAAATCCTATTGCAAGCAATACAAAAGCATAATCCGAAATAAAAGGTATATTAACAAGTTTGCCAAGGATGCCAAGGACACCAAGCCCTGTGGAGATGCCCCATACTGAATTTTTAGGTGTTGTTAGTTTCATAAGCATAAAGTTTTTAAATTTACGTTTCCAAACATAAAAACATTTTTTGTGATTTCCAAATTTTCTAACAACTAAATTTCCAAGTTTTCAACCACCACCTCTGCTATATCTTTTACTGTTAAGATGTCGGTTTTTGCAAATGTTTTTTTGCAAAGTGGACACGAAGTAACCACAAAATCAGGTTTATAAGTAGAAAATTCGCGCATTGCTTGCTCCGAAATAACGCTTCGCTCGTCCATGGATATTTTCATGTTTGCAAGGCTACCACCGCAACAATATGCTTTTTCTCGTTCGTTTTCCATTGGTTTTAGCGTAACACTTTTTTTAAGCAATTCGCGTGGTAATTCGTACATTCCGCTGCCCCTTCCAAGTTCGCAAGGGTCGTGATAAACTGCGGTTTGGGTGCTTTGTTTAAGTTTTAGTCTGCCTTTCTCAACAAGATTTAAAATATATTCCGTATGCATTTTAACATCTACATCGGGCATCATATAGTCTTCTTTAAACACCTTATAGCATATCGGACACGAAACCACAAGAGTCTTTGCTCCTGATGCTAAAATAAGTTTTTGATTGTTGTCGATTAGTTTTTGTGCTGCATCAAATTGCCCTGCCAACATCAATGGACGACCACAACAGGGTGCTTTATTTTCGTCCATAAACCAAAAATTGTCGCCACTTAGTTTCAATATTTTTAGCATAGATTGTTTTATTGCGGGCGTAAGATGCGTCATACAACCAGCAAAATAAACAATGTCGGTTTTCTTTGCTTCCGATTCTTTTAAATTTAGGTAATCGTAAGAAGAATTGTATTGGAGTGTTGTTTCAATCCTTTGCGTTATGCGCAAATCGTTAACATCAATGCCTACAGGGCAAACTTCTTGACATTTGCCACACAACAAACAATTGAAAAGAACTTCGTCAGTAAGATTTTTGTTACGAATATTTTTTAACACATATACCGATTGAGAATTTTTTATTCCAGCATGGTTAAGTTGACATGCATCTATACAAACACCACATCTCGAACAACTATAAACCTCTGCCATTGTGTATGTGTTGACGCGTTTTTTTAGTTTTACTCCCCAATTGCGCAAGAAAATAAAGTTTATTTCGGCAGGAATGTGCATATACCTTGTATATGGCATGGCTACAAAAAATACCCCAAGCGCAAGTGAATAACTAAACCACAATGGATTTTTGAATGTTTCGAGGTTTATAAAACTGGCAAAAAATTGACCAATTCCATTAAAAAATGGAGAGCCGTTGCCATAGATGCCAGCGTTAAAAGTTTCACAAAAAAATCTTAACGGAAATATAAGCCATAATGCCGTTAGTGCAATATGGTCGCCATAACGCATACGCGTTGTTTTTTTCATTCCAAAACTTTTGCTGCGAAATCTTTTAAAATAAGCGAGCATTACACCGCTCAACACAAAAAGCAGTAAAAACTCCATTGCATACTCAAAAAAGACATGCCCTACATAATCGGTTGGCTCGGTTACATAATATCTAAAAAAAATTGAGTGGTGGAATGGAAAAAATGATGAATGGTAATAAAGCGAAGTTTCCACATGTCCAACAACAATGAGCAAAAACCAGCCAAATGCAAGGCTCATGTGCATATAACCCAAAAGTTTGTTAACTCTAAACATTTTAAAGTGTAGCAAACCTTCTCGCACCGATTCTACTATTGAATCCCAAGTTTTTTTTGTAAGTAACCCTTTTCTTACGCGTATTTTGTCTATCTTTGATAACCCAGCAAACCATTTAACAAATCGCCAAGCTACAACGGCAAAAAGATACAACGATCCAAGTAAAAAGGGATAATAAAAATAATCGCTAAATTGCATGATTTTCAGTTTTATAAAGCGTTAAAGCCTTTTTTATCAACATAACTACATTGCGCAGGTTTACCCCACGTGGACAAATAAGAAGGCATTTTCCGCAAAGCATACATTTGTTGATTTCGGTTTGGAGATTTTCAACTTCTCCACGCCTTAACATTAGTTGAATTCTTCTAATGTTAAAATCGGTAAGATTTCCTGCACTACATGTTGCCGTGCAACCTCCACACGATAGGCACACTAACAGCGACGGCTCGTATTGTAATACATATTTCAAAATTCTACCGTCCATTTTGTCGAAGTCGATGGTGCGCGCTTCTATTGGTGAAAATCCAAAATCCATAATTTACAATGTTTTAAGATATTGGTTAATCTGCAATGCTGAACTGCGTGCATTTTCGATGGTTTCTTTTATCGACATTGGCGAAATGCAACAGCCCGAAGCAAAAACTCCTTGTTGAGACAATATTCCAGCACCAATATGAAAATCTTTCGATTTTAAAAATCCAGATTCTTCTCTTTCTACACCAAAAATTTCGGCAACTTTACTATTGTGTTTTTTGGTGTCTATTCCTGCCAACAACACAAGCATATCAAGTTTCATTTTCATTGGTCTTCCAGAAAGTGTATCCTCTGTTTTAATAGCAAGTCTATTGTCGGGAGTTTGCGACACTTCTGAAACTCGTCCGCGTATAAACTGAATGTTATGATGTTCTTGGGCTGTTCTATATAATTCTTCAAAATGCTTGTCGTACATTCTCAAATCCATATAATAACAGAAAATTTGTGTTTCTGGCAACATCTTGCTTAGTTCTATGGCTTGTTTAACGCCTGTTACACAGCATACTTTTGAGCAATAGAGATTGTGACATTTTTCGTCGCGCGAGCCTACGCAATGCACTATGGCAACTCGTTTTGGATTTTCTCCAAATGTTGTTTTAAAATTACCAGTTTTAAATTTTTCTTCCAAGTCGCCTTGTGTTATTACATTATCGTAAATTTTATAGCCAAGTTCTTCTTTGCGCGTAGCATCAAAAAGTTCGTAACCTGTTGACAAAACCACTGCATCGGCTGCATAACGAACATTGCCAGTGTAAACATACCAAATATTACCGTTGCGCTCGGCTTTTTCCACTTCGGAATTTAGTTTGATTTCTATATCAAATTTTGAAATTTTTTCTTCGAGGTATTTTTTCAAATCCGATGCCTTTTTAAAATCTGGGAAAAGGCAGTACCAACGGTTGAGTTTGCCACCTATTTTGTCGGATTTTTCTATTATGGTAACGCGGTTGCCACATTCTGCCAACGCACAAGCGGTTTCTACTCCAGCAATTCCGCCACCAACTATAACTACGTTTTTCATGTGATATAATGTTGTTTTTTTATAAAAAAACCAAACTTTCTTTTTTGTTTCTATCTACTTTGAGACGGTGTATATTGTCCTATTTGCCGTCCTGCTTTATTTTTATACATTTTGTCGGAATCGTATTTTATGCCAAGTTTATCCAAAAATGGTCGAGGATCTATTTGGTGCATCTGTAATCCAAGTTCCCATGGATCGTAACCGAGAACTATTCCTGCCAATTCTTCGTAAGTAAAAACTGGTATCATTGTATTGTTGGCACCGTATTTAATTCCGTGCATTTCGTTAATTACAAATTGCCATCTATCCATAAACATAGCACAACCAGGACAATTACAAAGTATTGCATCGGGTTCGTATGGTTGCATACTTTCAAACTTTTTTTTACTATTGGATACCGAATAACCACGGTTGGCTTGTACGAGATATTGCCTAAAACCAAACCCACAACAATGTCTTCTTTCTGGATAATCTACCGTTGCACCGCCCCATGCGCGTATCATAGCTTGCAACACTTGGGTAAACTCTGCACCTCCTTCTCCATTTTCTGGAAACATTTTGGCATAGTGGCAACCTATGTGGTCAACTATTTTGAGTTGACGACCAGTTTTTGCGTCTACAAGCGGATATTTTATTTGTTCTGCTATCCGCATACGATTTTTATAGATAATATCGCTGGTGTGTGCAATGTTTTTAGGTACTTCAAATTCTCTGCCCGTTGCTTTTTTTAGATATTCGCGTATTTTTTCAAGTTGTTCAGGGTGATGTTTCCATGTTTCGGTAATTTCGATATACATACCAAAAGATGTAACACACGAAGCTACAAAGTTTTCGTAGCCATGCTCTGTCATAAGCGCAAAATGCCTTGCAACAACTGTTTGAATGGTATCGTATGGCACTACATCAGAATGGTATCCAATACCTGTGCATGTGGTATGGTGTGGGTCGTCGATAACATCACGACCAAGATTTTCGCGTAAAATTTTAAGAAATGTTACCTCCGAACCCGGAAAAAAATTTTGACGTATGCAACTGCGAGCATAATAATATTTGTCGTCGGCAATTTCTTTTCTGTAATTCTTGCTAACTGTATAAATAGGGTTTTTCATTTTCTATTTTTGAATAATGTTCTTAAATACTTCTTTTTTGGCAAAACTATTTGTCTAAATTTTACCTTTAAAAGTATCTAAAAAATATTGTTCCATGCCGTTTTCGTCGTCATCATAACCAAGTTCCTCTGCCTTTTGTTTTGAGAAATTGTCGATGGCATCTTTCAACGCGGTTGCGCCAGTTTCGTCGTATATTTTTTTAAGCTCGTCAAGGTCGTCTTGCGAAATTTTACGCAACACACCCGGACCGGGCTTATCAAGATTTGCTCCCATACGATCATAAAACTCATCAGCATTGCGATAAATCCATTCCCAAACGGGACCTTGTTCGGGATGTAATTCTGGTTTAACAGCGGCAGGAACAATGCAATAGCCGCGGTTGAGAATGTTGCCATTTAACACTTTATTGAGCGCATATTGCTGACGGCCACGACGACTTTCTGTAAAATAACCAAGTTCTTGGGAATAACGCCTTAAAACATTTATAAGCAAACCGGGAACATTATTGCGCGGACAACGTGTTTTACAACTCATACACTGACCGCAAAGCCATATATAATCGCTTTTTAAAATTTTTTCAATTTCAGCATCGTCGCCAGTTTGGATTATGTTCATAAGGATACGAGGATCGTAGTCAGAAAACTCTGCGGCTGGACATACTGACGTACACATTCCACAATTCATGCAGGCATTAACAGCTTCTTCATAGCGTATGTCCTGCTTTATAAGTTCGTGAAGTTCCATTATTTTATTTTTGACTTGACTGTTTGCATGGTTTAGTAAAAAACACGGTGCAAAATTAAGCATTGAAACCGTGAAAATTTACGCAAAATTCGTTCTTATTGTTAAAATATGTTAATTTGTACTTGTTTGTTTTTTATATTAAAAATTTCACAAAAAATAACATTAAATCCATTATCAATTAAAACACGTGTAGTAATTTTGAAATAAAAAAATGGTAATAGATTTTCACGCACACATATATCCTGAAAAAATTGCAGAAAAAGCAACTAATTCAATTTCAACTTTTTACAACATCAAAATGGCCTATAACGGCAGTGTTGAAAAACTTATTGAAAGTGGTAATAAAATAGGTGTAGAAAAATATTTAGTGCATTCTACCGCCACAAAACCCGAACAAGTAACCCACATCAACGATTTTATAATTTCGGAATGTGAAAAACACGATTGTTTTATTGGTTTTGGTACGTTACATCAAGATTTTGCCGAAAATTTTTCAGAAATAGACCGCATTATAAACCGTGGTATAAAAGGTATAAAACTTCACCCCGATTTTCAACGATTTGAGTTTGACAGCCCTAAAATGGACGCTGTTTACGATTATTTATCGCAAAAATCAATGCCTATACTTGTGCATGCTGGTGATTGTAGATACGATTTTTCTGGACCCAAAAGAATTGCCAATGTTATCGATAAATTTCCAAAATTAAAAATTGTAGCCGCACATTTTGGCGGATATACACAATGGCAAGATGCAATGGAATTTTTGGTTGGCAAACATGTTTGGTTCGACACATCAAGCACGCTTTGGAAACTTGATTATACAACGGCAGAAAAAATGATAAATAAACATGGTGCAGAAAAATTTTTCTTTGGCACAGACTATCCAATGTGGGATCATTGCGATGAACTTAAAAGATTTATGAAACTTAAAATTTCTGATTTACAGCGCGAAATGATTCTTTATAAAAACGCCGTTGAATTTCTTGAAATCAAATAACTTTATTATTTACCCCAAAAATGAAAAAAACGGCAAGTTATTTTATAACAACAACTTGCCGTTTAAAACTAACAACTAACAATATTAGTGTATGAGCCACAACTCAACACGTCGATTTTTTCTACGGTTAGCCTCCGATGTATTTGGTACAATAGGCGAAGTTTCGGCTGCTGTTTGCGTAATGAGTTGATTACTATTAACTCCACGTTTCAAAAGTTCTTTTTTAACGTAATCCGCACGTCTTTGACCAACACGTAAGTTAACTTCGTGCGTTCCAAGATTACATGTATGACCAACAATTTTGAGTTTTGAGTTTGGATTATCTTTCAAAATTTTAGCTATATCGTCCAAACTTTTGCCATTTTCAACTATACCAGGATTATCGGCACTATTAAGCCCAAAAGTTATTTGCGTTGGTAATTTCTCTTCTTTTAACGGTTCAATTATTTTTTTTATAGTATCTGCATCATTGTTATCTACAACATTTTCAATAACTTCTGGTACATCATTATTCTGTGGCAAGGTATCAGAATTTTCAACAATTTCGGTATTATCAGGCTTTATTACCTCAGGAATACTATCTACATTGTTATTTTCAACAACATTATTTTGCTCAACAGCTGTAGGCATATCTTCTTGCTTTTGACGTTGTTTGCCGTTAGAAAGCCTAACCCTTAAACCTACCATTATTCCTAAGGAAACATTATTTACATCATCGGCAAGTTTTGAGTTTAATATACCCGAATATTGTTTATCTGCAACTTCAAAAACATTGCAATCGTTGTTTTTTTCCATATCGGTTAAACCATAACTGCCATAAATGCCCAAATCTAAATCAACTTTGTGAGAAAGCGCGTACATAAAATTTATCTCTCCAAAGGTTGATAAAAAGTTTTTAAGATGTGTTTTGCCTGCAAAATATTCTCCAACATCATTATATTTTTCGCTTCTAATGTCAAAAGTTCCGCTTTTAACAACATAACTTTGGTCGGCAAGCAATCCATATTCAACACCAAGTCCTGCGCCGAAAGTCCAATGTCGTCCCAACTCATGTTGAAAATAAAATCCAATTGGAATTTTCCATACTTGTGTACGTTGTCGCTCCTTAAAATTATTGAATATCACTGTGTCGGAGCCTTCTTGTTGTGTAAAATTGAGCTTAGAAAAAGTACGAAGATTGTTGTATGTCAACCCAACACCAACTCCCCAATGAGGTACAAAAAACCATCTATAGCCAACTCTTGACATGAATCCAATGCCAGAGGTGCGATGTCCAAATTTGTCAAGGTCATAAAAAAGACTCTGATACCCAGTACCAATATCAAAAGTTAAATAATGCGCATTATAACATGTGTTTTTTATAGTGTCTTGCGCTCTTACACCATAAAAAAACATTACAAAAACCAAAAAGGTTAATATTTTTTTCATATTCACAATTAACATTTAGACCGCTAAATTAAACATTTATCGAATATATTGGCAGCATTTAACAAAAAAAATATTCAAACATCAATTGAAAGTGTAAACAAAAGTGCATAAAAAAATATAACCAAAATCCTTTGTTAAAAAAATATTGTTTTTTTTTAATTTGTTTGGCAAAAACAAGAGGTTTAATAAATTTGCGGCATAAAAACAAAAAATAAATCAGAAAATGAAAGTAGCAATAGTTGGCGCAAGTGGCGCAGTAGGTCAAGAATTTTTGCGCATTTTAGACCAAAGGAATTTTCCTATCGACGAATTGGTTTTGTTTGGTTCACAACGCAGTGCAGGTACAAAATATAATTTTAGAGGAAAAGAAATTGAAGTTAAATTGCTTCAACACAACGATGATTTCAAAGATGTTGACATAGCTTTTACCTCGGCTGGAGCTGGCACAAGCAAAGAATATGCTGCCGACATTACAAAATATGGTGCTGTAATGATAGACAATTCCAGCGCATTCCGTATGGAAGACGATGTTCCACTGGTGGTTCCAGAATGTAATGCAGAAGATGCGCTCAACCGTCCAAGAGGAATAATTGCTAATCCAAACTGCACAACAATAATGATGGTGGTAGTTTTACAACCGCTTGAAAAACTTAGCCACATAAAAAGGATTAGAGTTTCAAGTTATCAAAGTGCAAGTGGGGCAGGAGCAGCTGCAATGGCTGAGTTGGAACAACAATATTCCGAAATTATCAACAATCAACCTGTAACCGTAAAGAAATTTCCTCACCAACTTGCCTACAACGTTATTCCACAAATAGACGTTTTTCAACCCAATGGTTATACCAAAGAAGAAATGAAAATGTTTAACGAAACTCGCAAAATAATGCACACTGATGCTAAATGTTCTGCAACATGTGTAAGAGTTTCGTCGTTACGTAGCCATAGCGAATCGGTATGGATAGAAACCGAAAGCCCTATTTCTGTAGAAGATGCTCAAAAAGCAATAGCTGCTGCTCCTGGTGTTACACTACAAGACAATCCAGCAGAACTCGTTTATCCAATGCCACTTGAAACTGCTGGTAAAGACGATGTTTACGTTGGACGTGTACGTAAAGACCTTAGCGATGAAAACGGCTTAACATTTTGGCTTTCTGGCGACCAAATTCGCAAAGGCGCGGCACTCAATGCTGTACAAATTGCAGAATACCTTATAAAAGTAGGAAACGTAAAATAAAAAATTACCGAAAATTAAAAATTGCTGCTTAATTTTATTAGGCAGCATTTTTTTATCACTACTTGCATACTTTTTATAGTAGGGTGCATACAATTTGCTTTGTCGAAAGCTATGACAAGCCGACACAAAAATTAGTTTTCAGACATTCAAGGATTGTATAAAAATAGATTGTACATTGATATGTGACAAATAAATACCGTTTGGCATCCCCAAAGCCATAGGGAACGCTCTTTGAGTGGGGGACGAGGTGTATTTGATGTCATAGGTTATTTTTACAAAAATATGATTTTTTTTTCATTATCTACAATATTTCCATCTTGATATTCACGATTATAATTAGTACGCAGAGTGCTACAAACGATAGAAATACCGTTTGGCAACCCCAAAGCCACGGGGAACGCTCTTTGAGCGGGGGACGAGGTGTAGATGTTGTCATAGGTTTGCTGTGTTTATGATGTCTGAATGTTGGTAGATTATCTCGGTTATGAAGGGATGACAGCCAAAACAATTCTGTAGTACGTAGAAAGCAGGAAGTCTTTGTGTTAAAACTTTCTTATCAACGATGCCTTTGATGTCATCTTTGTCAGCACCATAAGTGTCTCGTATGAACATCTTAGTATTGACAAGATAATGATACGTGTCCATTCTATATATTTTCAATTCAACTTCTATCTGTTGTGTTCCTCCCATTAATCCGTAATAATCGAAATCTTTGATTTCAGAAAAGACACTGAAGTCGGGTAGGGGGTTGTCGTCCTCTGCAAATTTTTTTTCAAGATTCATGTCTTGATTGTGTACAATGAAATTGCCAACAGCCTTCAAATTTACTTTTTCTTCTTCTGACAATCCATGTTCAAGTTAATTATAAAAAAAACGGGCAAATTGTTGTAGAAATCCAATTTGTCCGTCTTTTTCTATTAAGTTGTCAAAAACAACCCTATTTTACCTCTTCGTAGTCAACATCGGTTACATCGCCGCCGTTATTATTGTTATTGTTGTTTTGTTGTCCTTGTTGAGGGTTTCCTTGTTGAGGATTGCCTTGAGCACCAGCACCGGGTTGACCAGCACCTGCATTGTACATTTCTTGACTTGCTGCTTGGAATACAGTGTTGAGTTTTGCTGATGCAGAATCAATAGCTGCAATATCCTGACGTTGATGAGCTTCTTTTAATTCTTTTAAAGCTTCTTCGATAGGAGTTTTCTTTTCAGCAGGTATTTTGTCGCCATATTCTTTCAAAGCCTTCTCTGTTTGGAAGATAAGTGAATCTGCTTGATTTATTTTATCAATGCGTTCTTTTTCGCGTTTATCTGCTTCTTCGTTGGCTTTGGCTTCATTTCTCATGCGGTCTATTTCTTGTTGGCTCAATCCTGACGAAGCTTCAATTCTTATGTTTTGAACTTTGCCAGTAGCTTTATCTTTTGCCGAAACGTTAAGAATACCGTTTGCATCTATGTCGAATGTTACTTCTATTTGAGGAACGTTACGTGGGGCTGGTGGCAAACCATCGAGGTGGAATTTTCCAAGTGTTTTGTTGTCTTTTGCCATTGAACGCTCGCCTTGAAGTACATGAATTTCAACTGATGGTTGGTTATCTACAGCAGTTGTAAATGTTTCGGCTTTTTTGCAAGGTATTGTTGTGTTGGCTTCGATGAGTTTTGTCATTACACCGCCCATTGTTTCAATACCAAGTGAAAGTGGTGTAACGTCAAGCAAAAGTACGTCTTTAACATCGCCAGTGAGTACACCGCCTTGTATTGCAGCACCTACGGCAACTACTTCGTCGGGATTAACACCTTTGGATGGTTTTTTGCCAAAGAATTGTTCTACAATCTGTTGTACCGCAGGGATACGAGAAGAACCTCCAACAAGTATTACTTCGTTGATGTCAGAAGCTTGCATACCCGCATCTGACAATGCTTGACGACATGGCTCAATGGTAGCTTTGATAAGATCATCGCAAATTTGCTCAAATTTTGCACGTGTCAAAGTCATTACCAAGTGCTTTGGAACGCCATTAACAGGCATAATGTAAGGCAAATTTATTTCTGTTGTGGTAGAACTTGAAAGCTCAATTTTTGCTTTTTCTGCAGCTTCTTTAAGACGTTGAAGAGCCATAGCGTCTTTGCGGAGGTCAACACCTTCGTTTTTCTGAAATTCGTCGGCCATCCAATCGATGATTTTGTGGTCGAAGTCGTCGCCACCGAGGTGAGTATCTCCGTTGGTAGATTTTACTTCAAATACACCATCGCCGAGTTCGAGTATAGAAATATCGAATGTACCACCACCAAGGTCGAAAACTGCAATTTTCATATCCTTGCCGCCTTTGTCAAGACCGTATGCAAGAGATGCTGCAGTAGGTTCGTTGATAATACGTCTTACTTTAAGACCTGCTATTTCGCCTGCTTCTTTTGTTGCTTGACGTTGGCTGTCGTTGAAGTAAGCTGGAACTGTAATAACAGCTTCTGTAACTTCTTGTCCGAGGTAATCTTCGGCTGTTTTCTTCATTTTTTGAAGCACCATTGCCGAAATTTCTTGTGGGGTATAATTGCGCTCGTTAATTTTTACACAAGGGGTATTATTGTTACCTGCAACCACCGAGTATGGTACGCGTTCGCGTTCACGAGCAACACGATCGAATGTTTCGCCCATAAAACGTTTTATACTATACACTGTGTTTTGTGGATTGGTAATAGCTTGACGTTTTGCTGGATCGCCAACTTTGCGTTCGCCATTATCCAAGAATGCAACAATTGAAGGAGTTGTGCGTTTGCCTTCGCTGTTGGCTATCACAACTGGTTCGTTACCTTCCAAAACTGCCACACATGAGTTGGTGGTTCCTAAGTCGATTCCAATAATTTTAGACATATCTTTAAAGTTTTAATTGTTTATTCTTATTTTGTTTTTACACTTTCCCCTTTAATCAATCTATATGCCGATTTTTATTTTTTATTTTAAAAAATTATTTAAATTATTGAAAATCAATATAGTAGTGTTTATTTTGTGGGTTTTGTCATAAAATGACAAAATGTCAGTTATGCCAGAGTGTCAGTAAAAATAAGTTTATGTTGTCAGTTTTTTAGGAGTGATATTTGAGTGATATGAGGGTGGGGGAGGAGATTTTTTGTTCAAGCCACAACATAGGCAAAAAAGAAAAAAATCATACTTAATCCATTTGTAGTTATTGGATTAAGTATGATAATAAAAAAAATTATTGTCCTTTTTGTTTTTTGTAGTATTCGAGATATTCTTTTACATCTTTTTTGGTGTCGTTCCAATCGTCAATCAGCCAATCTGAACCTGATTTTTTTAGAACAATTGATACATTGTCAATTTCTTCTGGTCCATGAACATAGTCAAACGTTGAAAAAACTTTGTCGCCTGAAATTTCTGTCTTAAAATTCTCGCATTTATGTAACGATAATGCTTTTTCTACGTCGCCTTGAGCATCACAAAATGCTTTACAATCACCGTTGCCTTCTATGAAATAGTAAAGAAATTCGCTTGCTTCGTCAATTCCGTCTTCTTCTAAGGGAGGTAGTGCAAACGCTTCTTTCAACATCGAACCAAATTCTGGAGTGAAAAATTTTTCGTTCTCTGCCTTAAATTCATGGTCGGGAATATGGCGAACCAACTCTTTGATTTTTTGATTAATTTCATCTGTTGAAACTGTGGGTTCTTTGGTTTCTGTAGTTTCTATAGTTTCTGGTTGTTCAGAAGTTTGCTGTTGTTGTGAATTCTGATTGGTACCTGTGCATGATGCAAGGGCAATCATTCCTGCGAGTATAAGATGCGTTTTTTTCATGATTTGTAAATTTTTTTGTTATGCAAAAATAAAAAAAAATTTCGTGTTAAAAAAATTGGAAGTTAGCAATGCTATTTCCATCACCTTATTCATTGAGTTTGAAAATAAAGTGTTGGATACAACATTGCCACTTCCAAGTGTTTTGTTATTCTGCAATTTTTGTCGGTTGCAGTTAACAATTAAATTTTTATATGCTATTTGGTGGTTTTATGCTTTTATCTTTCAATAATTGCCATACATTCCATTTCAATTAGCCATCCAGGGCGGCAGACTGGGGCAAGTGTAATTTGATATGGTACTGACGAAAATGTTTCGTTGAATATCTCTGTTACTACTTGATAGTCAGCTATATCGCGAAGGTAGCAAACAATGTGTGCAAGGTCTTTGAAAGTTGCATCGCCTTCAGAAAGCAATGCACGGACATTTTCTATCATTCTGAGTGTCTGTGCCTTAATGTCGCCTGGGGCAACAATATCACCTTTGTTGTCGATGCTTGCTGTACCCGAAATAAAAATATGTCGTCTGTCGTTATAATCTACAGTAGTGCCACGTTCAAAGGTTACGCCATAGTCTGATGTGCGGTTGAGATGGTCGGCGGCGTAGAGATATTTCATTTGACCTGGTTGCAATCCGCCAACGCAATATGCATCCATTATTGAGGTTACATCTTTGTTTGAATGTCGTCCGCAAATGCCTGTACTACTGATGTAATGGGTGTCTATTGTTAGATTGTTGCAATCGAAATTTTCTCTACGAGCTTTTACCACGGCGGCATAGTTTACATCTATATTTTGAACGTAAAACCATGTGCGCACGCAGTTGTCAGCAATGTTGAGGCCGTTGTCGTTGAGCATTTTTTCTAAGTAAGACAATTGCAAATCTGTTTCGTTATAAGTGTCGGCAATGTTGCTAACTACATTGGCAGTGTAGTAATTTGTGTATCCATTGGCACTAACCGTTGATGTAAAGTTGTCAAGTTGTTTAACTTCAACATTTTGACGCAAATAAACAAGAACTGCAATTTTTGCTCCGTGCAAAGGTGGCTGTTGTACAAATGCTATTGCGGCATTATCGGTAATGGTTTTGATTTTTTTTACAGCTATTTCTGCTTGATTGGCAGCATCGGAGAGCAAAATTCTTACAAAAACAGGTACATAATCTGTGTTTTGTTTTTTTATATCTTCAATTGCCTTAACAACGTTTTCCAATTGTTCAGAAAATGTTAATTGGGCATTGCAAGTAGTTGTTATAGCATGTATTTCTCCGTTATTGTTTTTACCTTCAAACTTTGAAATCTTAGTTATTGATTTGTCTTTTTTATATTCAAAAAATTGCATCATTTATTTTTTTTATAAATTTAAGTACAGAAGAGATATTATCGCGTCTGTACGCTGCAAAAATACTAAAAAAAATTAATCTTCCTTGGCTCCGTTCATTATCCACATATCAATCAACACTTTTTCGTCATCGATTGCGAGTTTGTCTGTGTGATTGTGCTTAACTTCTGGGAAATTTCCCCAAAGAATGCGGTGGAGCGAACTATTGGCTGTGTCTTTAGGAGTTACAATGTTGATGGTAGAGTTTTTGGCAGATTGTTTACCCACTATTGCGGCGTAACTTTTGCCTTCGGTAAGATACAATCCTGCGGCTGCTCCGCCTTCGCTCAAGCCGTGGCAGTTGGCGCACGAATTGTTGAAATATTCTGTTTGTATGTAGTTATACATACCTGCTTTAATTGTGCCGGCATCGTATGTAATAGTGTCGCGATTGTTTTTATCGTCATCGCTAATTTCTTGTTGCCAAATGGTAATATACCTTTGACGAATGCGATTTAATATTCCTATTTCTAAATAGTTGACACTCTGAGGAATACCGCCCAATGTGATATGGGTTTTTCCGTTTGGATTGGGGATAATCTGTTTTGAAATTTCAGAATATTCAGCGATGTCTTTATCGTTGCGCTGGTTTTCAAATCCAGAAAGTGTTACGCTATAGCCTTCGGGCCAAGAATCAGTGCCGCTGATTTCTACATCAATGGATACCTTCAAGCCCTCCTGTTGGTAGGTATATTTTTCTTGGATGTCGCCATCGTCGCAAGCTGCAAGGAGGATTGCAGACACCAGCATCAAATGTATTGCTTTTCTCATTTTATTCTTTATTTTATTATTTTAAATGTCTGTGTTTGGTTTCTTAAATTCGATTATGTTTTTTTAAAAAGTTATCGTTATTAGAAATACATTTTTTACTCAAAATCTTTATCGGTTAATGTAAAACGGAAAATATGTTCACCATTGGATAGAGGATGAGTGATTGAATCCCATGAGTTTAAATTAAAAAAATCATGTTCTGATTCCATTTTGTGTATCATCGGTCCTGTAAACATAATTACCTTATCATTAATATATATCCAAACCGTATCGTCTTTATCATATGTTGAAAAATACTCTTGTTTGGAAAAATGATAGATACGATGGTCGAAAATATATTTGTTATTTTGTAGTATTTTATATTTAATCCCGACTTTCTTGTAATATTTTTTTTGTTATTTTCGTAATACCAATTTTTGATTGTTTGTTGAAAATAAACCATATCGCTGCAAGAATTTATTATTTCACAGTGAGACGAATGTTCCAAATCAGGACTGTCATCTATTTCTGGAATACAAGCTGTAAAGATGCTAAAAGCCATTATTAGAAAAACAGTTTTCAATGTCATTTTTACGATTAGGATATAAGTTAATTAATTGTTTTTTATAGGAATAATGATCCACTGCACTTATATTAAGGCCTCTGAAAATGGCATAAGGAGTAAAACCTTTTGATTGTAAAGATTCTTTAATTTCCTACCAAGTATTGTTTGCTCTCCTGTATTTATATTATTGTCTGTGATTTCCACTTCTTCTACAGTTTTGACATCTTCTTGCAGGTAAGAATATTTCTCCTGGATGTCGCTATCGTCGCAAGCGACTAACAAAAGCAATGGAATTATGGATAATATCTTTTTCATAGATAATTAAAAGTTAAAAATTAAAAATTAAAAATGCTTTCCCAATCAAGGTAATTGTTCATTTTTAATTTTTAATTTTTCATTCTACATTAAAATGCATATTGCAACATTACTGTTACAGAATGAGTTGCAAGGCCGAGGTCGTCGTTGTCGCGGTCGAGCTGTGTTTCGTGGCCTGTGCGTCCCATGTACTGATACATTGCTTGGAGTTTGAGGTTGGTGTCTTTTATGAAATAATTGAAACCAATGGCTGGCATATTTATAATGCCGTCCTCGGAGGTGGCATTGCGATCCATAAAGTCGTAACGTGCAGCCACTTGCCACTGATTAGCCACAAAATATCCCACTTGAGCATAGCAACCCCAGTAGTTGAAAGTGTCGTCAATTTTTTGTCTGTCGGTGAATCCAACGTGCATCATGTACGCTTCGGCAGCGATGTAAAGTCTGTCGATCATGTATGCGAACTCAAAACCATAGCGGCTGTCGTTGGTAGATTCACTTTCGCTTTCAACGTTTACATTGGCAGAAAGTGCAAAGAGCAATTTTTGGTCGTTCAAGTTGTTGGGATTACCTTGTGTAGAAGGCATATAGCCAAGAGGCATCAATGCAACGCGACCTGCGTAGAGCAATGATGGAAGACCTTTGATGTCGTCGCTGAGAGTTTTTGTGGCGGTGTTGACGCTTGCGCCTGTACCGTTGAAAATGCCTGCTTCATAGCTGAATTTGTTGTTTGCAACAAGACCATGAGCCATTACGCCGAGGTCAAAACCAGTGCCAATTGTTGGGTTTACAGCGTTGAGTACGTGTGGCATTATCACGCTTGATGTCAACGATGTAGGCACGCAGGGCAATAATGTTTCTCCCAAGGTGGTTAGGTAGGCGTGGGTGTAGGGAGTTTTGAATTTCCCGACGCGGAAACTTAATGCGTTATTGGCTTTTACGTCGAACCAAGCTTGTTGCAAAAGTGCTCCGCCCGAGCTGGCTGCGTTGATGCTGAGGTTGAACGAGATGCGGTCGTAGACTTTGCCAGTAAATCCGAGAATTGCGTAAGGAATCGCAAAGCCAGAATTGTGAACGTTGTCTTGATTGTAGGCTTTATCGAGTCCCTCGTCGTCATACCAATTGTATTTTGCGGCGGTTTGAATCAGGGTGTAAGGTTTGAAAACAAAATCGCCTTTTTTTGATTTTATCGAAAATCCTTCACGTCCAGCAAGCGAAACTACGCCATTGTCGGTATCTTCGGTTTGTGCTGAAACAGAAAGTGTTACAGCGGATAGTATTGTTGCTAATATTACTTTTTTCATTGTTTTTTTATTTTTAACACGGAGGTTACAGAGGAGTTTCTCTGTGTTCTCTGTGATATTTATAATGATTCTAAAAATGTTATTAATGCCTCTCTGTCGGCTTTTGGCATTTTGGCAAAGAGGTTTTTGGAGGCTTCGCCTTCGCCACCGTGCCACATTATGGCTTCCACAAAGTTGCGGGCGCGTCCGTCGTGGAGAAAATAGGTGTGTCCGTTGACTTTTTGCTGAAGTCCAACGCCCCAAAGTGGAGTTGTGCGCCATTCGTTTCCACGAGCAAGTCCGCTGACGTAGTTGTCGTTAAGACCAACGCCCATAATCTCGCTGCCCATATCGTGGAGCAAGAAATCGGAGTAGGGGTGTATTGTTTGACCGCCAAGCCATGGAATGCGTGTGCCGTTGAGCAAAACAGAGCCTTGCGACTGGGTATGCAATGTTGTTACGTGGCAAAGATGGCATTTTGCGGCATAAAACATCTGTTCACCGCGTTGTACGGTTGGGTCGTTGACATTGCGGCGTGCAGGTACGCCAAGGCATTGCATATAGAGGTCAACATCTTCCATCTGCTCAGATGTTACATCAAGTTTTTGGTAAGTGATGCCCATAGCAGATGTTGCTTGTGCAAGTTGAGCTTGACCTTCGCAAATCTCTTCGGGGAAACGGCTATTGGTTGCGCCCATGTCGGACGAGAAGCCGAGTTCTACAGTAAGGTCGGCGTGCTGAGCCTTATTACCCGAAAGTCCGAGTTGAAGTTTTCCGCGTTCGGTAATATAGTTTGCTTTGCCCGAAATTCCATATTCTGGATAGTTGCTTTGCTTCGCAAGTTGTTCGATTTCGTTGCGGTCGATTGCCATCATCGGACCCATTCCTACATGGCGGAGCGGAATCCTGACGGTACAGAAAAGGTCTTCAGGCGCAATGCTGTCGGCGTACCATTCGGTAATTGTATAGTTTGGTTTGGCGAGTTGGTATTTTTCTCCGTCAGGAAATTCAAAATCTTGAAAATCGTAAGTTACTTTTAGTTTGCCTTCTGGTTCAACACCGATTATGGCTTGATCGTGAACAACGCGACCATAGTCTTGGAAGAACGAACCGTTTTTTCGTGTTATGTATATTAACATTGACGAAAAACCATAGTTGCCGCTACCACCTGCGCTCCAAAGAGTTGGTTCGGTGCGCCCTGCATTTCGGTGGCAACTGCCGCACGAATATCCAGCGTAAACGGGACCCAGACCGCCTTGACTTTGAGCCGAGCCGAGGGGATTGTCGTAAAGGTTGTCTCCATTGTTGAAACGTGTGGTATATTTGCCGCTAACCCATTCTGCATCTGTGTCGTAAGCATAGGACGAATTGAGGAAGACCGTTGAAATGCCAGCCGAAAGTGCAAATCCGTTAGGGACGTGGATTTCGTCAACCTCTATGCCGTCTTCATTATCACAAGCTGCTAAAGATATTGATAATGCGGCGGTTAGGAGCAGTATTTTTTTGTTTATAATCATTTTTATCTGATTGTTTGTTATAAAACAGAATAATTGATAATTCATAATTGATAGTTAACAATTGTGCCAAACTATCAATTATGAATTATCAATTAAGAAAATGTAATCAACCGACAACTTTCAATTTTCAATTTTCAACTTTCAATTGACAATTGTCAATTGAAAGTTGTCAATTGTCAATTGTCAATTGTCAATTAGTGTGAATAGTCCTTGCTTTTCCGTCTTTGAAAATTAAGTATTCCAAAGTGTGGAAACCACGTAGACTCTGTGCTGCTGCAATGTCAGAAGCATGTTCTGTTGTGTTTTCTGGATTGTCTTCATCTTCTTCTTCATAGTCGCCAGTCCATTCAAGGTCTGCCCATGAGGCTGTGTTGAATATTTTGATGATACCGCTAAGGTCGAGAGGCCAAGTATCCATATTGGGGTCGAGCCCCTTGTCGGCAACAGGACCAAATAGGAATGCCTCGCTCGATTCCCAAGGAGTACGGGCAGCAAGCCAAGCGTTGGCACATGTAGTAAAACCATCGTTAGAAGGATTCTCTTGGAATGCCACTACAGCATTGTAGAGAGCAGTGTTGAGGTCTTTCAAATCTTTGTATGTAGGAACAACAACATTGTTAACATATTGTTCCAAAACACTCTGCCAATCGTAGTCGGCGAGATTGTCGTCGATGTAAGATTTTAGATCTTTGTCTAAAACCTCTTCCAAATCGGCACAAGCTTCAATAGCAATTTGAGCCTCGGTGCTTGAGAGGTTGTTACGGAAAGGTTGAGGAATAGCCAAAATTGCATCTTGAGCATTTTTGATTGCTGCAATCACCTTGGCATCGAGATCTGCATTTTGACCGTTGATTACCTTAGAGATAGAATTTTCGTTGACAACACCATCGCGCGAACCGTAATAAGCATTCTTGATAGAAGCGATGTTGTTAGAAAAATCGACACGTGAGTGCCACGAAAACCAAGATTCTACTTCGAGTACGTTTCCAGATTTTACAGGACCAGCGATTTTGCTGTCGCCAACCTCTCCAGCAATGTCAACACAGCCTTCAATTATCTGTTCAACACACTCTTTTGAAGACTTGAATCCAGCACCTTCGTGTCCGAGGAAACGCTTAGCGTAACTTTCGCCGCCATCGTAAGCGTCGTTCCAGTAGGCGTAGAGGTTGTCTGAATCGGTTTTTAGAAGTGTAGCAACGGTACGCATATAGTTGCCCCATTGTTTAGCGTAAGCTGAGGTGTACTCAACGTTTACTGCTGTAGAATCGGCTATAGTAGCCAAAACATTGTCGTCGTCATCGTCTTTGCAGGCGGTGAAAGTTGCTGCGCCGAACGCTAAAAGTCCAGCTGCGAATAATGCTCTTTTTTTCATTTGTGTATTGTTTTTTGTTTAGTTACATTTTTTTATGGATGTACAAAAGCTAAATCCTACTTTTGCCAAAACCAACCTACATACGCTATGCTGATGCAAAATTCGTTTTCGTTGTGATAGTTTGATTTTGTATTTTTAAACATCTCATCGGTACCTATTCGGCGAAATGTATAGTCGGCTTTGATTACAAGATTTGGCAATGCAAAATAATTCAATCCCCACGCCCAATAACTTACTTGGCAACGGTTGTCCATCATTTGAGTGCCAGTGCCTTTTTCTTGTGGGTTGTAATATTCGTAGTGAGCAAATGGGTAAAGCAGAGGAAATTTGTCGCCACCATTGAAAACATTTTTGAGGTTTACGCCGAGTTCAAAATTGTAGTTCAAAGCCTTTTCTGCCACGTTGGTTGTGCGGCTGTATCCAGACTTGTTTGAATATGTACGAATTACATTGTCAATAGCCAAAACTTCGGTAAGTTTGCCTTGTAAATAATTGCCACGAAATGTTATATAGTCGTTTTTATATTGTGCGTCAAACGAATAAATGGAAATGTTTATAGGGTCGTATTTGCTAAATGTTATCAACTTGTCGGCATTTTGTCCTGCATCGTGGCAATAATACATCGAATATCCAAGTCTCAATCCTTTAACACCTTTGTAATCAAGACGGAACACATAAGCGGGACGTGTGAAATTGTCAGTTTCAAAAAAACCTTGCTTGCCTCCCTTTATCCAATTGTATCGGCTAAAACCGAGTGGATTTTGACCAGCTACAATTTGTGCTTGATAGTCGAATTTATATGTATTTTTTCCAATTGTACCAAAAGTTTCAATACCAGTTTCGTGCCAAGTACATGGCATTATGGTAGTTGCGCCTTCGGGACGGAATGTTGTAAAAAAGTTGATAGGTTCGTGGTGGGTGTTTGTTAGTCCAACGGGAACAATTATATGTCCTGCCCTAAGATTAAACTCTTTTGCGATTTTTCTTGTGATGTGAAATTGTTCGAGAGCAACCTCGCCACCTTTTTCTATTTCGGTTTCGTATTCACCGTTTTCACTGCCACTACCAGATTCAATTTCCATAGCTGTACCTGTGCCGCCGGCTTCAAACTCAATTTCTGCTCCGAGAATCCATTTTTCGTTAAATTTGTAGTCGAGTGCTAAAATAAATCTTGGAATCGAAATTTCTGAATGATTAACTTCTGAATTGCCCTGTGTGGAACCGCTCCAACGGTTTAGTCCATAATTTTGCCACGAACCAAGAATTTCTCCGTAACCACCAAAACGTAATTTTGTATAGCCGTCTGATGATTTTGTTGTGTCTTTTGGTGTGTTCTGAGCATAAACGTTTAAGGAAGTACATATACTCAAAACTATTGTTGAATATTTAAATAATTCTTTTATAAACATTTTGATTAATCGATTTATTTTTAGGCAAAATTATTTTTGTCATTTGTGTTCTACAATCCCTAAAAATGGGGATAAAAGTAGTTTTATCTAACCAAAAAATATGATTATATTTTATTAAATTGTTGATAGTTAAATGTTTATGTTTTAAACTTAATCTAATATTAATTTTTTTTAATATAATGTATATAGTTGATTATTAGTTATTTAATTGGTTTTACTTTATAAAATTAGTATTTGGATGTTAATCACCATATAATATTTTCTCTCATAGTATAAATGTTATTAAAGTTTTGTCGAGATTTTTACTCGAAAATTATTTAAATCACTGATTTTAACCCCAAAAATATAAAAACAACTTGCTGTTAGAATTTAATGTATTCCTATTTTATATGTAAAATCTATTTTTTCAGTTGAGAAAAATGCCTTTATTTTTCATAATTTTTTCTTTAAAGTTTTTGTGTATTATCACGTCGATTCATTTGAAATTGACGTGGTGTATTTTTTTCTTTCTGTGTTTAATACAATATTACATGCTAAAACTCACGGCAATTTCATTTGAACGGGCGGACACGCAAGTTCGCCCTTACATCATAATATTGAATATCACCATATTTTGTAAGGGCAGGTCTATGAGCCAGCCCATATTGATGTTGATTCAAATGTAATTGAAGTGGAGAAAAACTTAAAAATATTCAATCTAATGTTGTTGATTTCTAAAAAAAATCTAATTTTGCGATTAAAATTAGAAAAAACAAAGATGCGGAAATATTTATTTTTGCTTTTATCGGCTTTTATGTTTTTGAAAGTATCGGCACAATCGGATACTAATGATTTGAAAATAAGTGTGTTGACTTGCGCACGAGGACAAATGATTTATGAATCTTTTGGACATTGTGCATTTAGAGTTCAGGGCGACAGCGGACGTATTGACCGTGTTTATAATTATGGCACATTTAAATTTAACACACCTTTTTTTGTTATTAAATTTGTGCGAGGTTTTCTTGATTATTATCTTTCAGCATACGACTATCGACGTTTTTTCTTAGAATATAAACACGATGGGCGTGATGTTTATGAGCAAGTGCTTGATTTGTCTGCCGAAGATAGACAAGCTGTTTTTGATTATCTTGAATGGAATGCTTTGGAGCAAAATAGATATTATAAGTATAATTTTCTTGAAGACAATTGTGCTACTCGTATTCGCGATTGTATAGAAAAAGTATGCGGCAATAGCGTTGTTTTTCCCAATGGAAAGTATGATTTTACATTGCGAGAATCTATTAATAATCGTCTTGTCGATATGCCATGGTATAGATTGGGTGTAAATATACTAATGGGGTTGCCAGTTGATCGTATTGCAGATTCGCGTTCTGCTATGTTTCTTCCTGATTATATATTCACTATTTTGAACGAAACTTATCTTGTTTCTGACGGTGAAAAGAAAAAAATAGTGGGTCAATCCAATCCTCTTTTAAAATTTGAAACTCCTGTTAATCGTACAGATTTTACCACACATTGTAGTCCTGCACTTGTATTTTGGATTTTGTTTGTAGTGTGGGCTATGATTACTATAATCGAAATAAAATCGGGTAAGGTACACCGTTTTTGTGATTCATTGCTATTGTTTTTATCAGGTTTGTTGGGGGTAGTTTTTATTTTTATGTGGTTTTTTACCGAGCATACTGTTACGGCTTGGAATTTAAACCTTCTTTGGGCGTTGCCGAGTCATTTGGTGGCTGCGTTTATGACAAGAAGCAAAAAACTATTTTGGCAAAAATATTTTATAATAGCGTCTGTATTTACATTAATAGTGCTTATATCAACTCCTATTTTGCCTCAACATTTTGATGTTGGAGTATATCCTATAATGTGTATGTTGATAATGTGTATGGCACGGCTTGTTTTTTTTAGACGTTAAGAATTGTAAAGTTTAATATTGAAATTTAAAATGAAACACCTTATAGTATTATTACTGACAATAGCCCCAGTGTTTGGTTTTGCGCAAGATATTGTGGAAGTAAATCAAGAATATAAGCGTAATGCCGACTTTAAATTTAATAGTGAATGGCATTACCTATCCACCGATTTATATCTTTTTAATGGTTTAAAGTTTCAAGATTTACTCGGTCAAATTTATCCTCCAGGCAGTAAAAAAAAGAAAAATCCAGCCAACGAATTGCAAAGTATTCTTATAACTGCAAAAATAGATGGAACAGCACTTGGAAACCTTACATATCCAATATATAATTTTAAGGTTGATAATTCTTCTTCGGAGATAAAAACTTATACTGCTGATAGTTACGAAGCTGTTAGAATAATAGATAATCTTCCACTTTCGGGAATTTCAGGAAAAAAAGTTGATGCATCGGTAAACGTTGACATAATTACAGCAGAAAAAACAAACAAAGTTTTTGATTTTGTAGCCGAGCAACTTGGTCAAATTTCAAGTTATTCAACACCGTTGTCTGCAACAAAAACACTTGTTGGCGAACTTGGAAATCTTATAAAAGCAAAAACAAGCAGTCAAGAATACAAGTTTAGTTCAACAATTCGGCTTTACGAAGAACAAGATTTTAACAAACAAATATGTTCTATTGCAATTTATTCGTTTATACCATCTCATGTGCATAGTGCAGATATTGATACTACGGAGATAGGAAAATTTATGATGCAACCAACGCAAGAACTTAGTCGCAAATTATTATCAGAACTTGTAAAGTGTCGCGATTATCCGTTTATGGTTGCTGTTAATTATAGGTCAAAATATGTTTCCGAACCAGTAACTGGCGACGAAACCACCCATGAAACAGTAGAGGCAAGGTTTCAGAAAGTAAAAAAATCGTATGAATCTGGATTGTTGAGCCAAGAAATTTATCGCCAAGAAACAAAATTTGTTGATTTTTTACGACAGTTTGTTGCTCTAAAAAATAGCATAGGTAATTATCAACTTAACTATCGTAATAAAACCACAGAAGATTTTAGTGGTTTTTTCTATGCTATACTTCGCGATTATATTTCGCTGCATGACATTTATTCTGAGCGTCAAAAAGAGTTTTCAAAAGATCCAGTTTTTCTCAATGAATTTAAATCGTTGTACGAATCCATTTTACTCAATGGCGATGTTTATCTTGATGCCGACAATAATCTCAAAAACATAAAGAATATTGCCAACGAAATGGAAAAAGCATCACAGCCATCGTATGCCAACCAAAAATTTGATGCACAAGCCAATGAAAAAACACTTGCAACGTTACATTCAATAGAATTTTCAAATAAAAAGCCGTTGCCACAACATATTTTAGAACTTAATAACCTAATTTCTAAAATCGAAAATTTACAGTATAAAAATGTTTTTTCGCAGAAGGTTAATAAGTTAAATACTATGCAACCCAGCGAAGAAAGTGCTGCTTTTTGTGAGAAACTAAAAGCAGAAATAAATGCTACTTATTGTCGCGAATGTAGAGAAAAATCGTCTCTTGCCGTATCTGAATATACAAAGCGAGAAGAAGAAGCAAACAGAAAAAAATTACTAAAAAAAGCCGAAGAAACAAAAAAAGTTGCCGATGAATTGATTTTTAATTTGTTGGAAAAAGAACAAAAAATAAAAGAAAATTTTTCTACCAACTATCCAGATGGGCTAACACCGCAGGCAGAATATATTAAAGAGCAATTTTTTGTGTTACAAAAAAAACGAGAAAATCTTCAAAGTATGATAAAAAAAGATTTATCTGTTCAGAAAAACTCGCAAATTGTAGCTTTTACCGAAGATGTTGATTATGAGCGTATGGAAATAGAAAAATTGTTGAGTTCTATTTGCGAAAAATTGCCAGAAATTTGTAAATGAAAAAAAAACTTTAAAATGGTATTTTTTTTGCAAAAAAAATTATAAATTTGAACTTTAAAATAGAGATAAATTTTGTTAGGTGTTAATTTTACGATGTATGTCAATAAAACTTAGCAAAAATAGAAAAACAATATAGACTTTTTTATTTTTTATATGGTTGCATATAATAAATAATATTAAACTTTCGTTAAACAAAATAAAAAGTAACCAAAAAAATTGAAAATCTTGAAAAAGACAGTCTTCATACAATTGGTGGTTGCGCTGATGTTGCTGAGTGGTGGTAAAATGTCTGCTCAGATTATACAATTTTCGCAATTTTATTCGTGTCCGCTGTTTCTTGCGCCATCGTATGCGGGTGCGGTTGACAATAGTCGTCTTGTGGTAAACTATCGTAATCAATGGCCAGAAATTGGAACGTTTAATACATACGCTTGTTCTTACGACCAACATTTTTATAAAATAAAAAGCGGTGTGGGAATGATGGTAATGCGAGACGTGGCGGGAGATGGTTCGCTTGGTCTTACAGATGTTGATTTGTGTTATTCGTGGTACACCAATATAACACGCGATTGGACATTTCGTCCTGGGTTAAAAGTTAAATATTTGCAGAGGAGTGTAAATTTTGAAAAACTAATTTTTGGAGATATGTTTGATAGTTATGGCAATGCCACAAAAACCACCAATGAATCAACTCCATTGCCAAAGAAATCATATCTTGATATGCAAGTTTCATCACTTTTTTATAGCGACAAATATTGGGGAGGATTTTCGGTAGATCACCTTTTGCAGCCACGGGCTTCGCTCTATGACGATGATGATTATCGCGAGGACGTAAAAGTTACACTTTTTGGAGGAGCAAAGATTTATATAGGAGCAGTGCCAACAAGCCGTGGTCGCAAAAATAAAGATGATTTGCAAAGTGTTTCGTTTACTTTACTTTATGAACGTATGAAAGTAGCCGACCAGTTAAATATTGGAGCATATTGGAACAAAAATCCGTTTACTCTTGGTGCATGGATACGTGGAATTCCGTTGGCTGTTCGTGAGGATAGTTACGGAAATCTTGATGCTATGATACTTATGCTTGGTTACAAAATTTTTGATTTACATATTGGTTATAGTTATGACTTTTCTATTGGCGAATTGCTTAGTGTTTCGGGTGGTGCACACGAAATTTCTGTAATGTATGAATTTATGCCAAAAGCTAAAGCAAAACGTCGTCATACGGTTATTTCTTGTCCAAAATTATAATTTTTCTTGTTTAACGGTTTTAATCCGAAGAACAGAAAACACGGAATTTACAAAGTTTTGTAGTTCCGTGTTTTTTGTTGTTCTAATTTATAGAATTATATTAAATTGTTGAGATGTTTTACTAATCTTACTTTATCTTTATGAAATTTTTTTTGTTTTGTCCAAATTTATATTGATAGATTTCTTCTTTTTGTGTAAATTTTCGTGCTAAAAGTGAAACTATTTTCGATAAAAATCACATACTTTTGCAATATCGAAACTAACAAAAAACTTTAACTATATGCAGACCATAAAACTCAACAACGGCGTAATGATGCCACAGATGGGCTACGGCGTGTACCAAGTAAGCCCCCAAGAATGTGAGAGATGCGTTGCCGACGCGCTTTCGGTAGGTTACAGAATGATTGACACCGCGCAGGCGTACCAAAACGAGGAGGGCGTGGGCAACGCCGTGGCTAAAAGTGGAATCAACCGTGAAGACATTTTCATTGTGTCGAAAATATGGATTTCTAATTTTGGCTACGAGCGTGCAAAAAGGAGCATCGACGAGAGCCTCCGTAAACTTCGCACAAACTACATCGACCTCATGCTCCTTCATCAGCCTTTCGGCGACCGATACGGTGCATATCGTGCGTTGGAAGAGGCTTACAAAGAGGGCAAAGTGCGTGCAATTGGCGTGTCGAATTTCTATCCCGACCATTTCATCGACTTTTGCGCCAATGTGGACGTTGTGCCAGCAGTTAACCAAATCGAAACCCACGTTTTCCAACAGCAAATTGAAAGCCGCAAGTACATGGACGAACTCGGCATTGCACACATGTCGTGGGGACCGTTTGCAGAGGGCAGAAACGGTTTCTTCACCAACGAAACGCTCATCAAGATAGGCAAAAAATACTGCAAGACAGGTCCGCAAGTTGCATTGCGCTATCTTCTCGACCGTGGCGTAATTATTATTCCAAAATCAATTCACAAGGAGCGCATGGCAGAAAATCTGAACATCTTCGATTTCAAACTCTCGCAAGACGACCTCGACTTACTCCTCAAGCTCGACACTGGCAAGAGCGTGTTCTTCGACCACCACGACCCAGAGATTGTCAAGTGGTTTATGTCGATGGTAAAATAGGCAGAATTCAAGTTGAAAATGCAACATTTTTTCCACAATCGGGATACATTTCCAGAAAGGCCTCTAAAGGCGTTTTGTACCCTAATCTTTTCCGTGGTCTGTTGTTCAGTATAGTTTGTACTTTTGTAACTTGTTCCTCTGTTATTTCGTCAAAGTTCGTCCCTTTCGGGAAGTACTGCCTAATCAGTCCGTTGGTGTTTTCATTCGCGCCCCTTTCCCACGAATGGTATGGGTGGGCGAAATAAATGTCGATTTCAAGTTCATGGGCAATCAATGCATGCTTCGCAAATTCCTTGCCGTTGTCGAGCGTCATAGTGTGCAGCAGTGGTTTTACTCCCAATAGCAGTTCCACTGCGGCTGCCGCCAATGGGTCGGCTTCCTTGCCAG
>CALFIU010000090.1 GCA_937877455.1 uncultured Bacteroidales bacterium | reverse complement strand
TTCAAAAGGCTTTTGACAAGGTTTTCATGCTCGCCAAAAACCTTT
The DNA here is from genome assembly GCA_937877455.1 of uncultured Bacteroidales bacterium. Taxonomy (GTDB): domain Bacteria; phylum Bacteroidota; class Bacteroidia; order Bacteroidales; family UBA3824; genus UBA3824. Next base: position 75,506 of record CALFIU010000090.1, on the reverse strand, counting down.
TTGAAGGTTAAATCAACCTTGGGATTTAAGTATTTCGACATAATGGGTTTACTATTAATGTTCTGATTGCAAAGATAATTCAACTTTTCGGAAAATGAAAAAAAGACTTCCGAAAAAAAGCACATAAATTATTCGTTGATAAGTCCTTTTTGTTTAAGCAACTCCACCTGCGAATCTTCAACTGAGTTTCGTCTATTATCTATCAAAATATTAACACTTCTTTGCATTCTATCGAGCTGACCTTTAGTATTTTTTATTCCAATTTCCATTTGACGTTTTATTTCTTCAAGATTTTCTTTCTCACTCGACATTTGGGATAATACGGTTTGTAAATCAACCATGCTGTTTATTGTTTCGGCAAGTTTTAAATTTAAATCTTGAAGTTTTCGTTTAAGATTTTCGTTTTCTATTGATAATTTATAATAGTTTTGTTTACTTTTTTCAAATAGTTGTTCATATTTTTTATTTTCGCTTATATGTTTATTATTTAAATAAACAATATAGCCAACACACGCCAAAAGCATCAAAAACAACACTATTACAGCCCATACAAGCCATCGACGACCTACTTTTGATATTTTTGGAATCAAAGATTCTGTTTTTTTTTTGTCTTTTCTTAGCAGTTTCATCAAACTTTTTACTATTTAATTATTAAAATAAAGTGTACTTTATATTCAAAAAAAAATACAATTACGTTTTTCTTATAAAAAAAATGCCCCTCAAAAATAGGAGCATTTCTTGTAAGTTGTAAAAAAAAATTACTAAGCCTCTTTTTCGTTTTGGTTTGGTGCTTGTTGTTGAACATTTGCAGAAGTTTGTTTTTCTGCCATTTGTTGTTTAAGCATATCGAGGTCGCTAACAGCCCCCCCCTGACCTAATGCAGCTTGAGCTTGTTCTCCAGTACCCAACGCACCTGCCATTTTGGCCTTAAGAGCAGCCAAATCGCTTGCTGCGTCCAAACTTGCAGTTTCAAGTGCGCTGTCAATTTCTGCATCGGAAGTACGATTAGAATCAGCTATTTCCAAATAAGATTCTGCCAATGCCTCTTGTTGGTCAACTTTTTCCTTCATTTTTTCGAGCATGCTAACAGTATCAGAAGAATCAATACCTGCCAATTGTTTGTTAACATTAGAGGTTGCCTCGCTAACCTTTGCTCTTGCTTTAAGCATCTTTGCTTCGTTTTCCCACTTAGCAATGTTGGTTTTTAGACGTTTGATAGCATCTTCCAATTTATTTACTTGGGCGTTGTATTTTTCATACGTAGATTGCAAAGCAGGAATGTTTTGCAAAGTCTCGCTTTTTTTCTGTAACGCCAATGTTGCCAACCTATCTGCCTCTGCATTGTCCATTGCACCGCTTTCGGCACGTTTTAACAAAAGCATAGCTTTGTTTTCATAGTCGGCCGCAGATTGTTTTGCAGCATCAACTTCGTTTTTAGCTCGTATGCACATGGCTTTTACTTCTGCCAATGCTCTTACACTTTTATCCAAATCTTGTTTCAAGTCGCGAATGCCTTGATCTGTCATTTTTATAGGATCTTCGAGTTTATCAACTGCTGCGTTGGCCTCTGCTTTTCCTATTTTAAAAAGTCGTGAGAAAATACCCATAGTTGAGTGTTTTTAAGTTCTTATTTTATTATTTTTGTTTCCACAAAAATATGTATTTTTTTTACGTTACAAAATTTTTAACAAAAAAATAATTAAAAAAAATGTCCTTTTTTGCAAAAAATTTACGGTATCTGCGCTCTGCTAACAAAATGAGCCAAACAGAATTTGCCAAAGAATTAGGCTTAACACGCTCTGCTATTGGGGCTTACGAAGAACAAAGGTCTGAACCCAAAATAGATATTATTGTTTCAATGGCTAATTTTTTTAATATAACAATTGATGACTTTCTCAAAAAAGATATAAGTATAGATGGTGTTGATTGCCAAGTTGCTGAACAAAAAGCAAATGAAAATAAAATCTGTTTGCAAAAAATTATTGCCCAACTACAAACTCTTGAACAAAACTTATAAAAAAGCCGGGTGGTGTTCCCGGCCTAAAATTTCAAATATTTTTTTTAGGATTTTTTATCCCAAATAAGCTTTAAGCAAATTGCTTCTGGAAGTGTTACGCAATCGTCTAATTGCTTTTTCACGAATTTGACGCACACGCTCACGTGTTAATCCAAATTTATCGCCAATCTCTTCAAGCGACATCTCTTGTGTGCCAATTCCAAATGAAAGCCGCAAAATAGTGCGTTCGCGTTCAGTGAGGGTTGAAAATGCTCGTTCTATCTCTTTGCTCAAAGATTCTTCCATAAGTGAAGAATCGGCTACCAACGAATCTGTGTTTTCTAATACATCAAGCAAACTATTTTCTTCGCCTTGCACAAACGGTGCGTCAACCGAAACATGTTTACCCGAAACCCTCATTGTGTCAACTACTTTCTCTTGGGGTAATTCGAGAATCTTCGACAATTCTTCTGGCGAAGGCTTGCGCTGATGTTTTTGTTCAAACTCGCTCACTGCCTTATTGTACTTGCTCAACGAACTTACTTGGTTGAGTGGCAAACGGACAATGCGCGACTGTTCGTTAATAGCCTGCATGATAGATTGACGTATCCACCATACAGCATAAGAGATAAATTTGAAACCTCTGGTTTCATCGAACTTTTCGGCAGCTTTTATCAACCCAAGGTTACCTTCGTTGATTAAGTCGGGAAGACTAAGACCTTGATTTTGATATTGTTTTGCTACCGAAACCACAAAACGCAAATTTGCTCTCGTAAGTTTTTCTATGGCCGATTGGTCTCCCTTACGGATTCTTTGCGCCAACTCCACTTCTTCTTCCACAGAGATAAGTTCATACTTGCCAATCTCTTGTAAATACTTATCAAGAGAGGCACTTTCTCTGTTAGTGATTGATTTTGTGATTTTTAATTGCCTCATAAACCTATATTTACGATTATATATTTTCCTTTTTTTCTTTATCCTTTTATATTAACGCAAATGTTGTTCAAATGTTTCATAATATTTGCGTTTTTTTCTCATTTTCCGCCAATTAATATACTTTTTTTAAACCAAAAGGTTTAATCTTTTTTTCAAAAGATTGCAAAATTAATTCTTTTTTCCTTTTTCGCAAGTTTATTTTTTGTTAAATTTGTTTTATTATAAAATAAATCTTACCTACATTTGCATTAAGATAAATAAATTTGAAAAAAAATGAAAAAATTTTTGATTCCTGCATTGTGCGGGCTTATGGCTATCAGTAGTTGCACCACCTCAAAATACATGGAAGCGCGCAACATTCCTATTAACGACATGGAAGTTTTTGCTCACCCTGTAGTGGCTAAATTTAACATCGAAAACGAGCGTAAAACATGGCAAGTAACCATAAAAAGAAAAGACGCTATCGCCATGGGACTCAACGTCAACAACATGCGTGCATACGCGCTTGCCATAGCTTGTAAAGACGGCAACCCTGATTCTAAACCAATTTACGACGCAATTGTTGGTGCTACTTACATGGTAAAAAGTTCGGGAAAAAGGTACGAACTCGAAGTTACTGGATTTCCAGCAAAATACGCCGAATTTAGAGACTTAAAGCACGATGATCTTGAATTGTTAAGATTCTCAAATCAAGGAGAACCAGAATATGTACCTGTAAACGTTGACAACGCTGGAAAATTTTCAATTTTTAAAAAGTAAATAACCATGCGTAGAATTTTTTTTTCAATAATAGTTGCATTGTGCGCGGCCAACATAGTTTCGGCACAGATTATATCAACATCGTCCAACAGCCACTACACATCAAAACAAATAGTTACATCGCAACAATATCGCGAAGGTGGCAACAAATATTGGTTTATGAAACTTGGTGTAAACTATTCGGGATTGCAATGCGATGATGACTATACCAATTATGATATAGACCGATCCTTGGGTTATGATCTTGAAATTGGTATGAACAAACAGATTGCGAGAAGCCCATTTTATTACGGGCTTGCATTTGGTTTTTGTAGCAACCTTGGAAGTAGTTATACAGACTCAAAAGATAGTTTTAAAAACCAATTAAAATCCATTGACGATGGCGACCAACAACACAATTTTTACATTTCGCCAATAAACATTGGACTAAGGCTAAACTTTGGCATCAGCCTTGACATCAGCGGTGGTGCATTTTACACGTTGGAATACCTTCCTGACCTTTATCACGACTATGGTGTTAATGCTAACGCAGGATTGTGGCTTGGCAAATTTTATCTTGGAGTATCTGCTCAACGCGGACTCCGCGATCGTGCGGAAGATGTTGACATCAACTCAGCTTACCTTAGCAACGTAATGTTTCGTTTAGGCTTTTCGTTCTAAAAAAACACGGGAAACTTGTGGTTTTCCGTGTTTTTTTATTTATTTTTTTTCTTTTTAGAAAAACTCTACATCATCGTCATCTGCATCTGACGCAAATGGATCTTCTTGCTCGTCTTCTGCAAATGGATCCTCACCTTCAAGTACCTGACTATGAACAATACGTTCAGATTCCATAGTGTAACGTTCTTCAAGACTACGTAAATTCTCTGCTTTGTTATGCTTTAGCATATTAAGCGTATCGTCGTCAAGGCGTGCATAAATGTTGTTTAGTTGAGTAACAATCTCCAACATTATTTTTTCAAAGAAGTCGTAATACTTTACTTGCTCCACAGACGATTTTATCTCACTTGAAAGATTAAGACTAAGTTTAGAATTTTCCGTAAGCAAATTTTCAATCTTTTCGTTGTGATTGGCTATAGAATCCAAAAGAGTAGCTATTTTATCGCTTAGTTCTTTAAGATTAATAGTTATCTCATTGCCTTTGCTGTCGCGATTGATTTCCAAAAGTTTCTTTGAAATATTGTGCGATTGATTGAAAAACAAAACTACATCGTTGAGGTTTTCCGAAATAGTTTCTGCCAATTGAGAAATTTCTCCTTTTATGCGCGAAATACTTTTTTCTTCTCCGCTTTGCGAAAGTATTTCAAATATTTTGTCAAGTTTTTCTCCCAATTCACCATAAATACTTTCAATTTCTGCCACTTTATCGTGTTTGTCTTCCACGGTTTGATTGATGGTTTCTATTTCCTGACCAAAATCATCATTGGCAGAAATCAAACGTTTTAATACCGAAGTTGTACCTTTGAGCCTATCTTCAACATCTTTATAATAACTATCGGTAATATCATTATTACCAACAAACTCGTTGCTAAGTTGCGAAATAACACCCATATCCTCGCTGATGTCCCAAAACTTGCGCATTATTACAGCAAATGCTTTTTGGTATTCCTTGTTGGTGTTTATCAATTGTGCAACTTGCACACCAGCGATGTCACGTATTTGTAAAAACTGTTGTGCTGTTTCCGAAAGGTCTATTTTTCCTTGCTCATCAGTTTTTAAATCCATTGCTGACAACTCCTTGATAATGTTTTTGTGTGTTGCCTGCACGTGTTCCATCTTTTGGCGAATTATGTCGTGATATTGCAAGTTGGTGATTATCTTATTAACGCTATCAAAGTAACTTTTGGTTCGTTTCGACAATTCTGGTAACTTGCGAGCAGCCTCAGCTTGCTTGTCTTTGAGCATAATAATACTATCGTTTATCTGCCCCGTTACGCGATCAATATCAAGAATGTTTTTCTTACGAATGTCGATAAGTTTTCCCGACGAAAGACGAGTTACATTCTTTACCATTTGCAAACTTTCTGAAATTTTTGGCAACACAAGTTTTAGTCTTTCAATATCGGCTGTAATGTTGTCTATTATCTCACAAATTTGTTTTATGTTCTCGTTATCGGAATAGGCTATATTCAACTTTAAGTTTACAAGCAAAAAGTTGAGAGTAAGAATGTTAAGGTTAAAATTCTTTAACGGTACAAACACGAGATTGAGAGCGGTAAGCATTTTCTCAAGTCCGCGAATACTTTTTAATATTTTGTTCTTAAAAAGATTAATCCTGCTATTAAGCGAATCTTGTAAACCTAACAAATCTTCAAAAAATTTCTCATGTTCATTTCCGGCTATTATGTCGTAAATTTGCTCGGTTTGGTCGGAAATTACCTTAGCATCTTTGTAAAATTTTTTTAAATAATTGTTAAGCGATAAAAAATCCTCAGCCGAACATTCGTTCAATGCTGTGATTTTTACGTCTATATCAGAAAAAACAAGAATAATTTCTTTTATAGATTTTTGTGATTTATCGTCGTTTAACGCTTCCATATTGTCCATTAATTTGTTAATATTTTCAATTTCCAAATATAGCAAAAACTATGCACTTAAACTAATTTTTATCGTTTTTTTTCAAACTAAAGTAAAAAAATATTTTTTTAAGTTTGCAAATATATCTGCTAATAGTGCATTGTTTGCTTTTTTTCGGCTATTTTAAAGCAATGTTTTCAAAAACGCAGTTAGTTCGTCTGCCGTTTCTTTGTGTTGAAATACATCTGGATGCGAAGCTCCACCAGAATTGCGATTATGCCCTGGTAAAAAGCATGTTACACCATCAATTCCTTCTGTTTTGGCTTTTTCTACTGTTTGTGTTAATACTTCTTTCATCCAATCGAAAAGTTTATCATCTGCCATTGGTGATGATAGCAATACAATATGTTTTACATTCGCATTTTTTTCTTTTAGCAACTTTATAAATTTTATGTATGCTTCAACAAATGTATCATTATTCTGAATGCCATCGTTTTGACCAAGACAGCAGCAAATAATATCGGGATTGAACGAAAAATCATAATCCAAACTATCGTATCGCATAATCAAATTGTCGTAAACATCGGCAATAGTGTAAGGTATATCGCAACACGAATGAGTAAGGCCTATACCCGAAACCGATGCTAATGAATATTCTGCATTGAGGTTACGCGCAGTAACAGGTCCATAAGCATAATAAGCACGATGCCAATCTCCCCACTTATAATCTTTAAAACTTATCAGATTGGTATCAATGTCGGTGCCACTGGTAATTGAGTTACCAACAAACTCAATACGATGCTCTGGTTTTAAAACACGTCCCAAAATTTGCTGTGCAGTAACAGATTTCAATTGAGTAAAGCCCATCATAGTTTCAGAATCGCGATAAACAGAAACATCATGCATTTCAATTTCTTCATCAAGCGGTTCTGAAAAATAAATAACGTTTCCTAAAATTGGCTCATTTTTTTCGCCAATAACAATTGTTGTTCCTCCTTTGGGTAATTTTACGCGACTCGGTGGCAAGTTATCAACCACAATATCAACAAAACTATATTCATAATCGCCCTCGCTAAGAATTTGCATTTGGCAACTTTTTCCAGTAAAAGCAAATGTAAAATAGCCACCTGCTGCCCACATTTTCTTTCCAAGAGAATCTTGTTGATAACGTCCAACGGTAGTTATCAAATTGCTATTGCCATCAACTGTCATGCTTTGTTGACACGATACCATTGATGCAACAGACAAAACAAGTAAAAGTTTTTTCATAAGGTTTAATGTATTTTTTTAGAAATAACGAGTTACTAAATTAATAAGTTCTGGTTTTATAATCAAAGGAAAAGCCAAACCATAAATTGCACCCCAAAAATGTGCCGAATGTCCTATATTATCCATTCCTCGTTTGTCCATATAGTAACAATAAAAAAGGTATAATGGTGCAAATATATAGCCGGGTATTGGTATTGGTATAAAAAACAAATAGATACCCATAGTAGGGTTGAACAATATGGTGGCAAACAAAACTGCAGATACTGCACCAGAAGCCCCTATTGCATTGTAAGCAGGGAAATTGCGATATTTAATAAGGTCACCAAGCGATGCAACAGCTATTGCAGAAACATACAAAGCCAAATAAAGCAACTTTCCTGCAATGGGAGAAAATACAATCATAAAATAATTTTCTAATGCTTGGCCAAAAAAATAGAGCGTCATCATATTGAAAATAAGATGCCACCATCCTCCATGCACAAAACCCGAACTAACGAGTCTATAATATTGCTTTTCGTTATAAACAAGATAAGCATTGAATTTTAATCTATCAAACCATTCGGGACGCTGCATACTGTCGGGCAATGGACTTTTATCGCCAAAAGCCGATACAGAAATCAATACTGTAATTAAAATAATTATAACAGTCATATTAGATTATTCTAAAAATTTATAATAAAACGCTCCACGTTTGCTTCCCTTAGTATCTTTTTCGTTAAGACGCATAAGTTTTCCTGTTGAAAGTACTTTCTTTCGGAAGTTTGCAGAATCGAAATTTTTGCCAAAAATAGAAGAATACAACCTATGTAACTGTGAGAGTGTAAATTTTTCGGGCAAGAGTTCACGTCCTATCAAATCGGAAAAAGCCACCGATTGTAGTTTTTTCAAAGACTCCATCACCATATCGCTATGGTCAAAAACCATTTCGGGAAGTTGAGAAATCTCCCACCAATGCCCTCCGCGCAATCTTACAAGTTTTTTATCTTGTTCAGAAATACGTATTAGCGCAAAATATGCCTGACTTATCACACGTCCCCCACTGTCGCGGTTTGGCGCAGAAAATGTTTTTACTTGGTCGAGGTATATATTTTCGAGTCCAACGGTATTTTTTAATACTCGTTCTGCAGCTTGATCGAGCGATTCATTGGGAAGTACAAAACCTCCCATCAAACTCCAACGTCCAATCTGTGGCTCAAGCAAACGAGGGCAAAGCAAAACTTTTAGTTCGCCTTCCTCATAGCCAAAAATTACACAATCGACAGATACTAAATACCTTTCGGCTTTTTCGTATTTTAACGGATATGTTAATTCATCCATCAGTTTTTATTTATATTTTTCACAATAAAAACGTTACAATTTGCAAATAATTATTTGAATAAAATTTGTTCAACAAAAACTGCAAAAAAGTTTATCTATATTTTTATACAAAAAGTAACGACTACCTACAACGAAAAAAATGTTTTAAAAATATTTTTCATATTAAAATGATCGTAAACACCCGCAAGTTCTCTTATAGAGTGCATAGCCAAAATGGGTATTCCAACATCAACACTGCGCATATCAACCTGTGTTGCCGAAATACTGCCAAGCGTTGAACCACCTGCCAAATCAGAACGATTTGCAAAACGTTGCAACGGAGAACCTGTAAGATTTGCAAGGTGTGCAAAAACTGCCGCAGATTCTGCATCGGTACAATATTTTTGGTTAGCATTGTATTTCAATACTGGTCCACGGTTGAGCAAAGGACGGTTGGTTGGATCTGCTACACTTTGAAAATTTGGGTGCAATGCGTGTGCAGGATCAGCAGAAATCATAAACGAGTTGTATATGGCACGCATATATTCTTCTTTGTCGCCATTAAGTTTATAAATTATACGCTCAAGAACATTTTTAAGAAACGGTGATGCTGCTCCTTGTCTTGTTCTACTTCCAACTTCCTCATTATCAAAACATACCATAAGTTGCGTAGCATTAACAACAGGCGAAGAAAACAAACTTTCCATTCCAGCGTGTATCATAGAAAGATTGTCAAGTTTTGGGCAAGAAACAAACTCATTATTAGCCCCGCATAAGCAACCTTTCTCAACATCATAAAGCGTAAAATCAAAATCAAGTATTGATGACGGCGAAACATTTAATTCCGATGCCATTATATCTACAAGATAATTTTTGTTTTCAAGCGGAGATTTTATACATGCCAACAATGGAGAAAGATCGTTTTGATTATCAATTTTAACACCATCATTAACATTGCGATTAAAATGTATAGCAAGATTAGGAATAACGAGCAACGGACGTTTAATAATAATTTGTCTTGATTCTGGTTTGAACGGATTTTTTGTTTTAAGCACTACCCTACCCGCCAAAGACAATGGTCTATCAAACCACGTATTAAGTATAGGACCGCCATAAACCTCTGTATTAAGTTTTATATATCCACCAGAAACTACCATTTCTGGCGAAGGTTTTATTTTTATGGCAGGAGAATCGGTATGAGCTGCTATCACGCGAAAACCATCTACCTCTGGACTTCCCATACCAACAATAAATGCTGCCAAAGTGGTTTCATTTTGCGAAACAAAATATCTTCCTTCTTTTTCTATCGACCAATTTTCTGTAAGCGATAGTTCTTTGAAACCTTTACGAAGTAAAGCAGCCTTGATATTGCGCACAACATGATAGGTGCTGGGGCTGTATGATATAAAATCTATGAGATCATTGGCAAATTCTTGTTGCTCGTCAAGTTTGTTTTTCATATTGTTTTAAATGTTTGTTCTTGATATTTTAAATTTTAAACCCAATTACCAATATATCATCGGTTTGTTCGTTACTTGGATCGGGTGAATTTTTAATCCAATTTTCAATAGTAGAATTTAATATTTCGCGCTGTTCTGACATTGATTTTTCGTGAATTTCAAAGAGCAAATTTCTAAGGTGTTTAGACATAAACTTTTTGAGTTCAGGACCGCCAAACTGGTCGGCATATCCATCAGAAAACATATAAAACCACGACGGACTATCAGTTAAAGCAATTTCATGCGTAGTATATTCAAAATTTTGATAAAATTGCGAACCACCTATACCTTGTTTGTCGGCCTTAACTTGATTAATTTCTCCATTTTGAATATATACAAGCGGATTTTTTGCGCCAGCATATTCCACTACGCGACGTTTTTTGTCTATTGAACACAAAGCCATGTCCATACCGTCTTGATTTTCGGTTGCATCTTGTTTCAATGCCTTACGAATATACGAATTTTGTTTGGTAAGTATTTTACCTGCTTCCACAATCCCTTTGCTAACAATTGTTGTAAGAATTTCTGAGCCAACCATACTCATAAACGCACCAGGTACGCCGTGTCCAGTACAATCTACAGCAGTTATAATAATACGATCTTCGGTTTCGGCAAACCAATAGAAATCGCCCGAAACAATATCTCTTGGTCTAAAAAGTATAAAATGCTCTGGTAAAGCTTTTTTAATATCTACCTCCAATGGTAACATTGCCGTTTGTATGCGCCGTGCATAATTGATAGAATCGGTTATAGATTTATTTTTTTCGGTGATAAGTTCGTTTTTCTGTTCTATCTCATCTTTCTGTTTAACAATTTCGGCAGTACGCTCGCTAACAATACGTTCAAGTACTTCTTTTTCGTGTTGTAGCCTTCGCGTATAAATTTTTACAAAAAACACAATCAAAAGTATAAGCGAAATGGCGTAAAATGCAAATGCCCAAACGGTAAGATACCACGGTGGAAGAATTTTAAAAGTAAACATAGCTTCCTCACTCTCCACACCATAACTATTAACAGCTTTTACTTTAAATGTGTATGTACCAGGCGAAAGATTAGAATATTCCTTGACATTTTCTTTTCTCCAATCGCTATAATCCTTATCATTATTATTAAGTTTAAACTTATAACTTATTGCTTCTGGATATTGATAACAACCAGCCGAAAATGAAAATCTTAACCCATTGTATTCATAAGGCAACACCACTACCTTATCTTGAATTGAACAAACATTAAGGCTGTCGTCGCTAAATGCTCCACCAAAAATAACCGAATCGCCCGAAATTGTTTCTACGCTTCGAACAAAAGCTGGGTATGAATTGTCGGCTGTAAATTTTATCTTCTCATCATAATGAACAAAGCAATCTTTGTCGCCTATAATGTAACAATTTTCTCCTATATCCGCAAAAGAATTTATGCGACTTCGATAAGGTGTGAACAAACTACGAACTACTTTGTTAATAGTATCATCTGAAATAACAAGTTTTTCGAGATTCCAATATTTTATATTTGGATCTTTTGGAGCAACGGTTACACGCTTAATCCAATAATTCTTTTCTCTATCTGCATAAAGAAAATCTGCCACAACTGGGTTTACGCTGTCGTAATTCAAGTTGGAACAAATCTCCATAATATCGCTTTTGGGATTATATTTATAAAATCCGTGCAATGTACCAAATACCAAACCATTACCTGTATTAAACAGATAATTTTCTATTTTTTCAGGTAATCCAGAATTATTGTCGTATTTTTGACAAAAAACTACACTATCAAACGATTCGTTAAATCTAATTTTAAAAACACCTTTGCTTTTTTCCGAAATCCAAAAATATCCTTCTCCATCTTGTGCTATATGACGAGAATACTCATCAAAATTTTTTATGCCAGTTTTGTAAATCCAACGTCCATCTTTTTTTACAAAAAGAGAAAGACCTAAACCGCCTCCTGCAATAAGACAATTTCTATTTTCTTGTGGCACCACAAATGTGCGAATATTGCGATCTGCACCTTTATCTATGAGTTCGATATTTTTTCCATCTATCACAAAAAGCCCCTTTTCTCCACCACCAATTAGTTGACCGTCAATGGTATCAAGTTTCCAAATAGAATAACGCCCCTTAGGATTTTTAAGTTCTTCAAAACGTGGTAATTGTTTCATTGGATTGTCGCAAATGGCTTTCCAATCTGCAACAAAAACGGCATCGGCACCAATATAAAGCATATTTTTGTAACACATTATACTTCTTACCGTACCTGAAATGCCCGTCAACTTATTGTAAAATGTAGAAAAAGGTGAATAAATATCAGTATAGGCAATGCCATTGCTTGTTGCAATCCAAATTCCGTTGGCTGCATCTTGATAAACAGCTGTTACACGGTTGTTAATAAGCCCCGTTTCTGCATTTATAAGCTTAACTGGTCGAAAATCTTTGTCTGCCACAAGCAATCCTTTTGAAATAGTGCCAAAAGCGTATGCCCCATCGTTCAAAAAAGCAGTATAATATAAATCGTTGGCAATCAAACCATCTACGTCTGTTGTTTTTTTTGTTAGCGTGCCATTTTTATAACAATAAATTCCATAACTATCGGTTATCACCAACAGACTATCTTTATAAATCTTTAACGCATTAATAGGTTTATCATCAAGTATTTCTGCACCAGGCAACTTTGTCATCACTCCATTTGAAACTTTTACAAGCCCAGACCCAGTATAATAGGCATAAAGATTACCATCAACATAAAATGTTTTTCTAAAACCGTCTAAACCTCGTGCAGGAATAACATTAAAAGTGTCTGATTTGTAAAAATATAAACCAGAAGTTGCCTCAAAAACAATTCCATCTTCTTTGGTTATGTGTACACTCCAAATATCCGCAAAATTACGATATCTTGGAGATATTTTTTTTAGCAACGAATTAAATACCAATTGACCATTAGCATCGGGTTGTAGAAAACCTATATCACCCTTTGCTCCAACATAAATTCGATTGCTCGTTGTATCAATAGCCAACGATTTAACTGCTGCGTTGGTTGGTGTTTTTATAAGTTTCCAATCTGCACCGGCATATTCAAGAACTCCATTAGTATTTGCAAAATACATTATGCCACGGGCATCTTGAACTATCCCCCAATTTTGCCCGCTTGCTCCATAAACATCCGACGGATAATTTTTTAGATAAGACGAACCAATAGTTTTCATTTGTCCGTAAACATGAGTAAGTGATACAGACAAACAAATCAAAAACAATATTATGCGTTTTTTGTTCATTTTTTGGGTTGTTTTATCGCACAAATATTTTCTAAACTGCAATATTAAGTTTTTTTTTTGCAAAAACAATGCAAAAAACAAAGTTATTATAAATTTTTGTTACAAACCCACTTCCATTGCCATATTTACAAAAAAAAACACGGAATAACGAAATTGCTACTCCGTGTCTTTTAAATTTGTCAATTAACAACAATTATTTTTTTACGGTATCTATAATTTTTCCCGTTTTATCGGCAACAATATATATCAATTTACCGTCTGCATTTACTTTTTCTCCATCAATACCTACCACATTGATAGTTTCTGCATTAATTTTTGCAGCATTTGCAGCGGTAACATCTGATTTAGAACCAAGTACGTTTATGGCGGCCACCCTTGCATTTGCATCAATTTCTATGGTAGCAATGTCTTGTACCTGCGACTCTGCCTTTTTTCCTCCTTTATCGGCTACACTACGATAATTACAAACAACAATGGTTTCGGATTCTGATTTAAGAACATTTACAACAGATCCTTGCAATGTAAATGGAGTTTGCCAAACCACACTTTTTGCAGCAATATCAGTCTTAACTACAAGTGCATCTTCAGACTTACTTTGATTTGCATTATATTCTGTTCCTTTAAGAACAACAAGTACAATATCGTTAACCTCATCATAAGAAAGTGTTGCTGGTATAAGGCTTGATGGCAATTCTGTACGCGAAGTTTGCTTTCCATCAGCATCATATTTTATTACATAACTTTTACATCCAGCATCATTTACCGAACCTGCAACAAGTACATATCCATTATCCGCAAGAACAATATCAAAAACACAATCGTGTGCGGTGGCGTTTAGATTGATATTTCTCACCCATGTTACATTACCAGCAGGCGAAACTTTTGCAACAAAACCTTGTGATGCTGTGGCTGATTGTTTGTAATATCCAGCCAAATATCTATTACCAAAAACATCCTTTTCGTTACAAAGCGTATAATATGCCGATGGCGAGGTTTCTGAAATTTTTTGCCTTGATACAGAATAAGGAATTTTTGCACCCTTAAAATCCGCTTGACCATCTTTACCGAGAACATTATCAATGGTAAATGCTTTAAGATTTTCCAAATATGCCGACTCAATGTTGTCGAGATCTTTAGTCTGGTCTGACGAAAAATTAGTACGGAAACGTTCGGCTGGCTTGTAAACTGCAGATATAAAGTCGCCAAGTTTTGCATTGTTGTTGTCGGTGTTGCGACTTTGAGCCACTGCCAAAAGATTATCACATTTTTTCCTTTGTGTATAAAGGTCATAATAATATGCGGTTTTTCGCGCGAATGGCTCTGCAAACGACAACGAATCTGTATGGTTTGATTTACGCATAGTATTAAGTTGATAATTTGCCTTGGCTGTTTCATACTCAAGACACGACGTAATTAGCGATTTATAGTCGTATTTTTCTATTTCGTTGAGCAACTTATCTTGTGTTTGAAATTCGCGAATATTATCGGTAACAGCATTTTCTGCTTGCAATGTTGCTACTTTATTACGCATTTTTTCTATCTCCTTTATAGAATTATCCTTTGCATTTTTAATTTTTCCATCCATTGACGCAAATGCTTCCTTTACCCAAGAACGATAATCCCAAAGTGGAATTTCTGGTTGTAAAAAGTCGGAGGCCGTTAAACCATCAAGACGATAAGTATTAATTGGAATTATCTTTGTGTTTTGGTTGTAATCTTTGAGTTTATATTGGTGATAATTGCCAAGTGCAGCCTTAAATTCATTGAAAAAATAAATTACTGAATCGAAAGATTGTGAAAGATCCGACATTTCGGCACGCAAATCCTTAGAATGTGTCATAAGCAAATTTTTATAATTGCTTTGACGTCCTACAATGCCTTGAAAACTTGAAATACAATGGTTATATTTATCAACTGTTTTGTTGTAATGACCTATAATTTTTTTTACATTGGTTTCGTATTCTGCAACAAGATCGAGCACTTTTGAAATATGAGCATCAACATCTCTCTGTTCCAAAATATTCATATCTGGAATTATTTTGATGTTAGAATACAATTTTTTGTTACGCTTCACTTCTTTATCATCTGCCATCATCTTGCTTTTAGCCAATCCATAATAAAGACGTGTGTTGTAAATTAAATCTAACACTTGATTATAATTTATAAATGGGTCTTCATTCTGAAGCCAATTCCAAGATATAGTTCCAAGTTGATAATATGTGTTAATGAAATCTGGATCCTGTTTCTGAAACTCCGAAAGCCTCAAAAAAGATTTTTCGGCAGGTTCTTTGCCAATCAAATCGAAAATATCTTGATATTTTAAACGCCGCTGCCCAAATACGTTGATAACGGCAAACGACAAAACCAATAATAAAACAATCTTTTTCATTTTTTTTACTGCATTAATCTTAGGTTAGACAAAATTAGTTGTTGCCGAGTATCATCATCTCCACGCGACGATTACGTGCTCGATTTTCGTCAGAATTATTTGGCACAATGGGTCTTGTTTTTCCATAACCCTTAGAGATAAGACGATTTTGCGCTATACCTTTGTTTTGCAAAAAGTTAGCCACCGAAGCAGCTCGTCTATCAGACAATTTGAGGTTATATAAATCAGCACCAACATCATCGGTGTGTGCAGAAATTTCAACACGAATTTCTGGATTATCTTTTAACAATGTTACCAAACGTTCAAGTTCATCGTATGAAGAAGCATTTAACTCGGCACTATTGGTTTCAAAAGTTATATCAGAAAATTCAAGTTTGGCATTTTCGGTTAAAGCCTCAAGTTTGGCCTGAACCTTATAACCTCCAGCGGGTTTATTTTTGTCAAGCGTCAAAGTGGTATTGTAATACGCATAACCTTTTGGACTAATGTTAATTTCGTATTTATCACCACTACGTAGATAAATTTTTGCTTTACCATTCTCATCTGTGGTAACAGAGGTACGGTATTTTTCATTGGTACTCAGGTCTGTAATTTCAATTTCAACAGGTTCATTTGGACCCGAAACCTCAAACACAATAAGTTCTTTTTCTGAAATTAACTCGGCATCGCGTTCAAACTCCTCAAACTGAACTACTTGTGCAAGATTTAAATCAAGTATATAGTCTTCGTAAAGGCTGTTAAATATCTTTATCGAATAATTTTTTCCAATAGGCAAATCAACTTTATAATGTCCTTTTGAAAGGTCTGACACGTTAACATTGCTCTTTTTACCATCTTCGGTAACGGTTATAGTAGCAGATACAGGTTCAAACATATCCTTGTCATAGACATTAAGTATCAAATGCGACACTTTAAATAAACTAATGTCTTGTTTTAGAGAATTGCCAATAGTATCAAGGCTTATCTCTTGAATTGTATGAGAATACCCCGGAGCAGAAAAATCCAAGAAATATTTATCTTTACCAACAAGATAAAAATCATATTCACCAGTTTTTTTATCTACTGGATGCGACGACAAAACACGAGCACTAACAGGGTCAACTACAT
Source organism: uncultured Bacteroidales bacterium (assembly GCA_937877455.1). Taxonomy (GTDB): domain Bacteria; phylum Bacteroidota; class Bacteroidia; order Bacteroidales; family UBA3824; genus UBA3824. The sequence goes on along the minus strand of CALFIU010000090.1, from coordinate 58,473 downwards.
TGACATATTCTCCAATTGGCTGTCCATCGCGCAAATCAGTAAGTTTACCATAAAAACGATGAAGTTTTTCTGGAGCATACTTACTTGGAGTACCCATTTCCATAAGACCTGAGTTTACATCCTTTTTGGGATCTTTGTAAAAATACGTCAAAGTACCATCAACGCCATTAAACGAAGGAAACATATCATCGCCCTCTGTGTTAATCTCGTCCATAGATATAGGCAACACCCAAATTTTTGGCGTACTGCGTTTGATATAATACATATCATAACCACCTTTACCACCTTCTCTAATTGACGAAATGTATATCGTCTTACTATCTGGACTTATATAGGGTGCTGTTTCACAACCAAGATTTATAGGATCAACAAGTTCTTCTGGCTTTGACCATTGTCCAAGGGGAGTTCGTTGCGAAAAAAACAAAATACCACAATCGCTGTTCTTTACTGGAGGGTTGGAATTTTTACGAGCAAAACATAATCCCATACCGTCAGCACTCACTGCTGGTGTAAGTTCGTCGGCAGAAGTGTTTACACTGTCGCCAAGATTTTCTGGACTGCCCCACCCCGCTGCCAACTTTGATATTTTATAAATATCTTTATTACCCTTATCAATGTCAGCAGAAAAATAAATCTCTGTTGCATTGTTATTATAATACGGGGACGAAACTTGATAGTTTTTATCGTTCAAATCCTTAAGAACATTGTTTTCGGTAGGATCACCAAATTTCCCATTATTTTTTTCAAATTCCCAAAATTTAACTTTACCATCCTGCTCTTGCACTCCAACAATAGCATTGTTACCATTGCCAGACATATTAAACGATACAATTTTTCCAGCAGGAATCTTTAAACCTGATTTTACAGCAGTTTGCCCATAACCAACAGTTGAGCAAAAGGTTATAAAAACTGCTGACAAAAAGAACATTTTTTTCATAACTAACTGTTTTTGAAAGTAGTTGTTAAAATTGATAATTAGAAAACAACCGAAATAATAAATTTCTTCACAAGTCATCAGCATCCAATATTATGATACACCAAAGACCATTATTTCGTATGAATTCAAACCGCAAAATTAAAAAATATTGAATTTTAACGTTAATAATAATATTATTTTTTTGTCAAGTAAAAAAGTTTTTATTTAATTTGCCTAACAAAAAATATTTGATAATGTTTATAGTAGCAGATTGCGGTACCACCAAATGCGACTGGGCTCTTGTTGACCAGCCAGGGCATAGTTTTTTTTCTGGACAGGGATTCAACCCACTAAGAGGCGAATCAGAACAAATAATGATGGCTATAGCCACAGCAATGGATGCTAACGGTGTTGATACCTCAAAAGTAGATGATATTTTTTTCTATGGTGCTGGATGCATACCAGAAGTAAGCGATGGAAAAATAAAACAGATACTTTCTACACTTATGCCACAAGCAAACATTAACGTAGAATCAGACCTAATGGCGGCAGCAAGAGCAGTATTTAAACAAGACAACGGAATAATTGGAATACTTGGAACTGGCTCTAACTCAGGAGTTTATAAATCAGGTAAAATTACAGAACACATACCACCACTCGGCTACGTAATTGGCGACGAAGGTAGTGGAGCTGCCATCGGCAAAAGACTAATTAACGCCATTTATAAAAACGAATTACCTACCCACTATCGCGAAATGTTTGAGCAAGAATGTAACACATATTACAACGATATTGTTCAAAATGTGTACACCTCTGCTACCCCAGCCAAATATCTCGCTGAATTTGTGCCATTTGTAAAAAACCATATTGACGACACATTGATGCGCAATCTTGTTTTTTGTGAATTTGACAAATATTTTACTCGTAATATTATCCGTTACAATAAATATAAATCGTTAGATACAGGTTTTGTTGGCTCTGTTGCAAAGGAATTTAAAGATATACTTAGCGATGCAGCTCGTTTTCATGGAGTTTCTATAATTAGCATAATCCAAAAACCAATAGAACGCCTTGTTGAATACCACGTTTCGAGTGGTGAAAACTAAAAACATAAATCAAAAATAAATAGATATTCAAGTTCGTAAGGAATATTGTATTTTTATTGGTATCCAACAAATAATTACATACATCTTTTATTTGTGCAATTGAATTGTTAATTACAAATCAATTGCATGATATTTTTTCGCAATAACTATATTCCAATACAACAAAAAACTAACAAATATTTGAATAACTATTGCTTATACCCATTCATACAAACAAAAAGAAATAAAAAAGCCGAGAGTTTTACCCTCGGCTTTTTTATCGTTGCTAAATCCTTCTATCTCAACAAGGTAACATTTCCAACTTGTTTGTAAATCTTACCATTTTCAAAAGTACATTTACATTTCCAAACATAAACGTCTTGTGCGCAGAGGCGGTTGCGGTAATAACCATTCCAACCAAATTCAGGATCATTAGATTCGAATATCTTTTCACCATAACGGTTGAAAATTTCGAGTTTGTATGTTCCAGCCTTAACGCCATTACGCATAGCCGGCAAGAATACGATGTTTCTAAACTTAACCTCATGACCATCGTTAGGTCCTGTTGGATCAGGATGGAATGCATTCGGGAACTTCAACTGTCCTTCTGGTTCAACCCTTACATGGCGTTCAGGAGCACTTGCAGCACAACCTTCGGTTGAACGAACAACAAGTGTTACATAGAAGTCGCCCCAATCTTTATAGTAGTGTACTGGTTCTTCCTCGGTAACAATAGTTCCATCGCCGAAATCCCATTCGTAAGTTGCTGCACCAACCGAAGTATTAGAAGTATAAAGTGCTTGGTTTGGCAATCTTACTGTATCAGGATGTATCGAGAACTCTGCTGTTGGAGTAGCGTTAACAGTTACTGTATCAGTACGCATGTATTTAGCACCATCGTAACCAGGTCCGTAAGCATATTCACGCAAGTAGTATCTTCCAGTCTGCGTAAAGTTGTAAGTGCTGTTTCTACCATCAGGCTGATATTGCTGACCAACGAGTGTGAGCGAATCATTAACAAGGTAAATATCCCATCTTACCGAGTCGGCGTATGCAACACCTTCTATAAGTTCGTGGAGATAAGGATCGCAACCCTTATAACCAGCAGAGCGAATAGTAGATTGCGGTTCTGCAGGTATAATGGTTATTGAAACGCTATCAGAAGCCTCGCAATGAGCATTCTTAACTCTAAGCTTAATAGTGTAATCACCATAATTATCATAAGCATGAGTTAGAGTCTTTTGGTATAGTGAGTTATCATCCCAAACCACACCATAAGTGTCTCCGAAGTTCCAATCGTAACTTGCATTAGCCACTGAATCAGCATAGAGGTTAACTGTTACAGAGGGCTGTTGTTGTAACAACGGGCTTGCGCTGAATTTAGCTCTTGGAACAGCAAATATCGTTACGTCCATAGAGTCTTTGTTGTAACAACGTTCGTTACCTGGAATAAGTATGCTTGTTTGTAACCATACTGTAAGAGTGCTATCATAATCAGCATCATTTAAGAATGTCTGAGGTATGATGTTATCGTGATCAGTGGTGATAAACTTAACTATATTACCAAAGTTCCATTCGTAAGAAACCTCGAAATCATCGTACACTGAAGTTACAGGAGTAAGATTTACAAACTGAACATCAAATGGGGTACAACCAGATGCCGTAAGCGGAATTGATGACAACTCTGCATCAGGAGCAACGTAGTAAGTAATCTTTACAGTGTCCGTAGCTTCGCAAGTTAAGTCATTCTTATTCTTAACACCTTCTGGTAATGCATCCTCTTTATACTTAACGTGCCACAACAACTCGTTAGTAGTATTTCCAAGACCAGTAACAGGTGTTGTACGTACAAGCTCCGTATTGTAAGCCGAAGTTTCTCTGTATAGATAGTTAGCAGCACCACCCAATGCTGTGGTCCATTCACCAGTCCAGTTGTCACCGATAAGTTCATTACCAAGAGGACCACTGGCGTTGAGTGTGGTGTAATCTACGCAAAGATGTTGGTCTTCGCCTGCATTAACTTTGAAACTATAGTTATAAATTACTACTTCATCTGTTGCAGTGAAACCATTTTTCTTAACATTCCAGATAAACACGTTTTTACCAGGCATTAATCCTCTTACCCAAGTATCAGGTTTCTTTTTATCAACTACTTTTGCTGCTTCACCACCGTTACCACCAGCGATAGCTTCCCACCAGTAGTCAGCATTTTCTACTGCCAATGCACTCAATTGAATACTGTCGTCGCAAGTAGCTTGATCGTCGCCAGCGAATACTGTAAACGCATTGTAGTTGATAGTTACAATATCAGATGCTATACAACTTGGAGTCTTGCTGTAACCAGTTTCGTCGTATTGTGGCAACAATGTACATTCCCAAGACCATTTGTTAACTCCGGGTTGCAAACTTGTAACAGTAGCTTTCGGATTGTGGATTTCAGAATCAGCAATCTTTCCACCACCAATTACAGGTCTCCAAGTACCTTCCCACAATTGGTTAGCTTCGCCGCTAAGTTCATAACTATTGCGCGGTTGGTCGGTGCGGAGAGTGTTGTCAGAAACTCTTGTATCAGCATCAACAGAGAATCTATAGCAGTTTACTGTCATTTCTGCTGCATCAGAACAATTAGTTTCTGTGTTTCTAACACTCCAAGTAAATGTGTTGGCATATCCACTTGCATCACCATACAAACCGTTAACACGAGTATTATTAAGGCTAGCATCATCGAATGTAATATCGTCGCTCATACCACGATATGTCCACTGACCAACCTCATTTTCTTTAAGCGGAGTAGCAGAAAGTGTTGTAAACGTGTCGCAAATATTCTGTTCAGCTCCAACAACTACACTAACCGACGCATTGTTAATTACAGCTTCAGCGATAGTCTTACAATTGTTGGTTCCGTTTTCAACAGTTAACCTAACGGTGTTTTCGCCTTGTTGCAATCCAAAAACTTGAGTCTTAAGCGAGTTTTGACCGAATGTTTCGTCCCAACCGCTTGCATGACCTTGAGTAATATTCCATGTAACAATAGCATCATCATCGCCAGAATGTGTTGCTTCGAGCAATTGATTACCTGTACAAGATATTGTAGTTTCTATTTCGCTAACAGTCATGAAGTTAATCTTAACTTTATTGTTGGTAATAACCACTTCGTCAGCATCGGTACAACCGTTCCATTCAACTTCCCAACGGAATGTGTTGGTTCCATATCCAAGACCAGAAACCTTGGTATTGGGGTTGTGGATGTCTTCAAATGTTCCACCATACCAAGTACCAACAGCACCATTACCATTGATACGAGCACCAAGTTGAGCAGTTTCGCCACAAGCAAAGGCATCATTACCTGCGCTGGCTTTAAATCCATTGTTGCTTACAAGAAGAACATCCTTGTCTTCACAACGCATTGTAACACCATCGCGTTCAAATTCCTTAGAATAAATGTGCCATTGAATAGAATTGGTACCTTGTCCAATTTCTTTTACAGAAGCTACATTGCTGCTTTCGTCAATAATGGTTACTTCGCCAGTGAGGTTTTCCCAAACACCATAACCATCAGAAGGAGGTTCGTTAGCGTTGATAGCCTTAACATCATCAGTGCTACAAGCAACAACATCTTGACCAGCAAAAGCTTGAACAGCATAACTTGTAATATCGAGTTGAGCCTCGGTACGGCAACCAGATTGAGATTCTACTACCCAGTAAACAGTGTTGAGACCAGTCATCAAGCTCGAAAGTTTAGTAACATTAGCCGTAGGATCTTCAACTCTATTGTTGCTTGGTACTTCCCAATGACCTTTAGCACCGCCCGCTGGAACATTACCAACAATAGTTACAACGGTGTCGCAAGTAGGATTAGGCGATGACATTGATGCTGCAGCAGAGTATTCATCATTGATAACCACCAATACTGCCTCTGCACTACAAATACCCTCGCTTACATGCCATACAAATGTGTGGCTACCTGTTGTAAGACCAGCAACTTCGGTTAAGTTGTCGGTTTGTTCACCCAAGAATTGTGCATCGTGCGAAGTGGTTGTCCACTTACCTGTGCCATTTTGAGGTGCAGGAGCAGCCGAAATAATAGTTTGCGGTCCGCAATTTACAATAGTATCACCTGTAACACTATTACCAGCAACATTTGTTTTAAGTATAGTTGCGTGAACAACCATTGTATCAACAGAAGTACAATTACCTTTACGAATTGTCCAAGTAATATAGTTGTTATCTTGAGCCAATCCATGAACAGTGGTTTCGTAACTTGTAGAGTTTTCAAATTCACCTCTACCTTGAATTACATTCCACTCACCAGTTGTACCTTGCGGAGGAATATTACCAGATATTTCTGCAATAGTATCGCAAACTGGAAGTTCATCTGCAACAAGAGCCTGTGGAGGTCTATTGTTAACAATTGATACATCAGCGTAAGATTCGCAATAAGTACCTTCAAACTCGGTGCTAACTACCCAACGAAGTTTGTTGTTACCTTCACCAAGATGGTAAACCATTGTACGATCGGCAGAAGCATCTTCAAACGAAGTTGAATTGTCGCCTATTCCACCGCCACCGATAACACGCCATTCAGATGTGTAGTTATCGAGGTTAACAGCACCGTAAACTTCAGAAGTATCGTTACAAGTTTCAGCCAAAGCAGTTGCCACCGAAAGTGTTATGCTGTGGCTTGTTATAGAAACTGTGTCGGCAGAGGTACACTTGTTATCACCTTCGCCACGGGCAATTTCCCAAATAAATGAGTTAGTACCGTTTGCAAGACCATAAACCTTGGTGTAATTGTTATGACGGTCGATGCGTGTAGTATCCCAACTACCACCAAGGATTTCCCATGTACCAACTTCGTCTTCTGCTGGAGTGTTGGCATCAAGTACAGCATAATCATAGCAAGACTGACTATTAGAACCAGCGTTAGCTTTAGTAGGTTGGTTGTTGGTAAGAACCACTTCATCAGCTACCGAGCAAACACCATTAGTACGTGTCCAACGGAATGTATTAGCACCAGTTGACAAACCAGCTACACCAATTTCATAAAGCGTTGCATTAGACTCGTCAATAGTTTCTTTTGTAGCCAAATCGAAGAATGTAATGTTTCTTCCACGGTCAACAACTTCCCAGTAGCCACGATCGTTACCTGGGTCAGATGCTTTAAGACGACCTGTATCAGAGCAGAATGTTGCATCAATACCGGCTGAAGTGCTTATAGCATTGTTATACAAACTAACTTCGGCCTCTGTTGTACACTTGTACTCGTCGGTACCAGTTATACGCCAGATGAATTTGTTTTCACCAGCAGCAAGTTTGCGTACAACGGTGTAGTTCATCGAAGGCGAAACTATAACAGTAGGCGAGTTATCGTTAGACTTATGCCATTCGCCAGTACCGATAGACGGTGCATTTGCGCTCAAATAGTAAGTACCAGAGCAAACAGGCGTACTTGCCATAGTAACAGCCTTGGTTGGCAAATGGTTGTTAATATATACGGTGTCGGTAGTTTCGCAGCCCTTGTTGAATACATGCCATACAAGCGAGTTAGCACCTTGTTTAAGGTTGTTGACGGTTTGGTCGTGAATATCATAACCATATTCGTCGGTGTATTCGTCAAGAGTATTGAAAATCTTCTTGCTGTGTTCAAATGTACCAGCACCCGTAGCTATAGTCCACTGAATAGAGTCGTAAACAGAAGGCTCTGTAGCGTAAAGTTGTAAGAAATCAGCACAGAGATGGATTGTATCGCCACCACCGCCAAGTGCTTCAACTGCATTGTTAGTAATACGTACATAAGCTTCCATCTGACAAGAAGTATTATCAACATACCACTTCAAAGTTGTAGTACCCTGCTGGAGATTAGTAACCTTAGCGGAGTAGTTAGTAGCGTTTTCAAGAGATCCAGGACCACCTTCAACAGTCCAACGAGATTCTCTTATTGTAGCCCAACTTTCTAAGGTATAAGCCTTAGGATTGGTACCAGCAAGAGTGTATTCGCGTTCGCAAGTAATATCATCTGGACCTGCGTTGAAGTTAGGAATAAGTCTGTGTTTAACAGTAATTATATCGCTTTCAGGACATCCGTTCTTGGTTACAGTCCATTTAAGTTGATTGTAACCATAGTTGAGTCCGCTTACCTGAGTGCGGTTTGAAGTAGAGTTGCTGAAAGTAATACCAGCATTTTGGTCAAGTGCAGTCCAAACACCTTCGCCACCGTCGGTATCAGAACCAACCAACCATGGGCTGAGCGAACAAGAGTCAACATCAGCAGACTTACTAGCCGAAACATCGTGAGAATTGTTAAATACAACTACATCAACAGATGCTGTACATTTGTCTTTAGAATTATTGTCAACCACTGTCCAAGTAAGAACCGTTGTACCGCGACGTGCGCCAAAGTATCTTACAGCAGGATTGTGAACATCATCGTTCTCGAAACTAAATCCAGCATAAACGTTTTCGTCAATATCGGCGACACTCCAAGTACCCTCACATCCTTCATCAGGTTTGTCAGCTGCCAATACACCGTCAGGTCCGCAGAATTGATAAGATGGAGCAGCACTGATTCTTGGCTGTTCGTTGTAAACTACAATTTCATCGTATGCGGCACAACCTTCTACAGAGTGAGCTGTCCAACGGTAAACATTCTTACCACGAGCCATGTTGTAAACTGTAACTTGATAGTTAGAATCGAACAACGAGGATTCTGCACTATTGGTAGAACCAAACGAACCAGCACCTTCGATAACCGACCAACGACCATTGCCACCGTCCAAGTATGGATTAACTTCAGCAGAGAGTTTGAAGTAATCTTGACAAGAGTGAATCAAGTCGTTAGGAATGTTAGCATTTGGTATCAAGTATGTTATGATAGCGTTTGCAGTAGCATCACAATAAGCATTTTTAACGTGCCATGTAAAGTTGTTAGGACCAGGATTGAGGTTAACAACAGTACTATTGTAGAGTGTAGAATTTTCAACTTCTACGCCAGTATCAGACCAAGTCCAATAACCTTCGGTATCACCAGCAGGTTCGTCTGCAGCAAGAACATCAGTACCTTCGCAAGTGCGTTTGTCAGAAACCTGAGGATCAAGACGTTTGCTATGAACTACTGCATCAGCATATTTTGTACAACCATTACGTTCATAAGTCCAACGCAAATTAACATCAGCGTAAGGAGCTATTGTAAGAACTGCGTTGTAGTCGTGAATTGCACTTTCTTCGATAGAACCCTTACCAGAAATAACCGTCCATGTACCTTCACCATCAGAATAGTGAGTAGCATTGAGAGTTTGAGTAAGATTACATGTAGGTCTATCGTAAGTACCAGCCGAAATATCGAAATCGTTATTAACTACGATTACTTCAACAGAGTCGCGACAAGTTTTGCTGCCAGCACCTTCGCCTGCGGTGAGACTTGTCTTCCACCAATACTTCTCTTGAACATCACGTTCAATACCTGTAAGTGCTGTAACTGCTTGAGTAGAATCTTGCATTACGCCCTTGTTATTAGCGTTTGCACGCTCCCACCAACCTTTTCCAACACTTGTAGCATTAGCTTTAAGTGTGGTTTCAGAGTTACAAGTTATTATCAAACCATTGTTATCAACAATTTCTTGCTGAAGTTCAGCTTTTACGAAATTAGATTTAAGACTTACTGTCTTAGAATCAGAACATTGATCATTAAGTTGACTAACAACTGTCCAGCGAAGTGTAGTGTAATCATCGTTAGCAAGATTAACAACTCTGATATTATTACCAGCATCAACAGTACCATCGCCAGAACCAATGCTACCGTCTGCTGTTTCAATCTTACCAGTACCATAAGTAACCTCCCAATAACCGTCGCATTGCGATGGCAATGTAGCAGAGAGATCGTAGTAATCATCGCAAGTGTGAATGCTATTATTAGCGTCAACACCAGCTATATATGTACTAACCGAGTTGTTGATAATGGTTATTTCAGAAACCTCTTCACACTTACCATGTTTAACCACCCATTTGAAGTTGTTAGCACCAGATGCGAGGTTGGTAACCGTAACAACATTTGGATGATCGGCATCAATTTCTAAGGTAGCTTGGCCTGGGAAGTCGTTTTTCCATTCACCAGTAGCACCAGTACCTTCGATATTGTTAGCTGTAATAAGTTGAGGTTCAGAACATACATATCTTGTACTTGCTTTCTCGCCTTCTATTGTTGAAGAAAGACTATTATTAGAAACAACTACATTATCAGTTTTAACACATTCACCCTTGGTAACAGTCCAAGTAAATGTTACATCACCAGTTGGTAAACCTTCGATATAAGGTTCTGGGTTGGTCTTGTCGTCGTCAGAGTATGTAATGTCAGCATCAACTGCCGAAGACCAAACGCCTTTGCCACCATAAGGAGTGTCATCGGGGTTAAGAGCGTGAAGTGTAACCGTTCCATCGCAACTTGTAAGATCAGCACCAGCATCAGCCAAAATCGTATTATTGAAAATAGTAATAGTATCAGTGGTTTTACATTCGGGTTGTTTGTCGTTGGAAATAGTCCAAGTAAACAAGTTAGCACCAATATTAAGACCAGAAACACTCTCAATTTCGTTTGTAGATGCGTTGTCTGCCTCGCCATACTTAGGCTGACCATTTGCTATATTCCAAAAACCAGTTTCATTAGTTTCTGCAGCCACAGCCGATAGAGCAACAGTGCCGTCGCAAGAGTAAGCACGAGTTCTATCCATTGTTATAACAGCCTTAGAAGGCAAGTTGTTGTTGATTTCAATTTCAACAAAGTTGGAGTTAGGACAATTACCTGCCTTGTCAGCCACAGTCCAACGGATAATGTTAACACCACGTTGCAAGCCAGTAACTGTTGTAACAGGTTCGTGTAATTCGTCAAATTCAACACCATCGCGAGTGCAAGACCAAGTACCTTCGTATTCACCAGTTTCAGGTAATGTACCTTCAACACGTGTATTGTCGCCACAAACATTTTTCTCTGCAAATGCACGTGGAGTGAATTGGTAATTAGTTATTGTAACAATAGCATTGTCGGTACATTCTGGCATGCTGTTGTTGCTAAGAGTCCATTTAAGTTTAACAGTGGTGTTTTCATCAATACCGTTATAATCAACTTGAGGATTAATTAGGTAAGTAGCTTCGTTAGAAACAAAGTCGCCAGAGTAACTATTAGCCACCTTGCTCCAAGTTCCTGTAAATCCAGATTCAGCAGGAGTAGCTACAACCGTCTTGTTGCCATCGCAAGTAGCATATTCGGCATGAGCAGAAGCTTTTGGTTTGCGATTAACCAATGTAACTTCGTCAGATGCTGTACAACCATTTGCATGAACAGTCCAAACAAATCTTGCAGAAGTGATTACATTGCTAACCGATACCATATTTGAAGTGTTATCGCCATTTTCAAATTCAACGTTGGTATCAGCAGTTGTCCATACACTTGCAGTAGTACCATCTGGCAATTCAGACGCTTCAAGAGTACCATCTGTTCCGCAGATGTTGCGTATCTTAGTATCAGGGTTGGCAATGTCTGCAACAACGCTGAATTGGTTGTCGGTGATAGAAACCTCATCAGATGCAGAGCAGTAGCCATCAGCCGAAGTAACAGTCCAACGGAAGTTGTAAACGCCACGTGTCATATTAGTAACAGCAGTGCTGTAGTTGGTAGGATCAACAATTGAAACATTATCGAAGTTTTCGCCATTTCCAATTTTCTCCCATAAACCAGTAATAGGAGCAACTATTGCGTTACCAGTGAGGATTGAGTCGGGTTTACAAGTAACACCCGAAGTACCAGCCGAAGCAGTTACCGAACTATTGTTTATAGTAATTTGAGCTGTTTTAACACCGCAAGAACCTTTCTCAACATTCCAAACAAGTGTAGTAGAACCAACAGCCAAACCTTCAAACTTGGTAGTAGCATCGGTGTAACCACTTTCTTTGGTAATACCGAGTTCAGAACTTGTCCACCAACCTTCAGCACCATAAATGCTTGCTACATCGTTGGCAGTAACAGAGATATTGTCTTTACAGATAACATTTTCGCCGTTAGTACCATAAACTTCAGGATCTGTTAAAGCAAATATTTCTGCAGTGTAGTACATATTTTCTATTGCAACTTCATCTTCACTTACACAAGTACCAGTAGAAGGTTTGCCTTCAACCACATTGTCGCGAGAGATAGTCCATTTTATAGTAGAAGTTTTGTTAATCGGCAAATCTTTAACCACAATAGATGTAGATGTAGATGCAGATTCTTCTTCAAATGATGCACCAGGAGCGAGAGTCCAAACACCGTCGCCATAAACCACTTGATTTGCAGAGAGAGCAACTTTATTGTCGCAAAGTGCGTTTTCAAAACGTTCTTTATTGAGAATCTTAGCAACAGATGGAGTATTGTTAGCAATCTTAACCGATACTGATTTTTCACAACCACCAGCAGTTACTGTCCAAGTAAATATGTTGCCAGTGTTATCGTTAGCCAAACCACTAACAATAGCGTTCGGATCGTTTTTGCCATCAGGATACAACGTTTCGTTAGAAGAAGTAAATACTACATCGTTGTTGCAATCCCAAGTACCAGTTGCACCTGCAATATCTGGCAATGTACCATTAAGTTGATAGGTATCAGCCTTGGTTGGGTTGTTACAATCTGTTACATCGTTTTCGCCAGCAGAAATTGCAAATCCGTTGTTTGTTACCGAAACAGTTGTAGATTTTGTACAAGCCAAACCATTTATTGTATTGGTAAGCGTCCATTTGAGTACAACCGACTGACCATTAGGAATACCAGCATATTTAACAACACGAGTTGTAAGTTCTGCAGGATCAGTTATTTCATTGCCATTGTTGTCAACAAACATACCAGGATAAGCGTTGTCGTTTTTACTCCAAACACCAGATGGGTTGCTATTGCTTTCAATGTCGTTGCCAGCAGTAAGTTCAGCATTTCCGTCACAATCTACCGAAGTTACAGATGCCTTAGCCGAAATATAGTTGTTTGTAATCTTAACATCACTGCTATATTCACAACCACCATCTTCTTTGGCTGTCCAAGTAAGTACAACATCCTTACCTTCTGGCAAACCATTGATTGTTGCATACGGATTGTTGATGTCAGACGATTCTATATAATCGTTGATGTCGCCAGAGCCAACAAGCGTCCATTCTCCAACGCCACGGTCTGATGCGTTGAGGTTGTAAGACTCGCTGCACAGAGCAATGGTATTTGGTTCGTAAGACTGATCTGCATCAACTTTAAACATCTTGTTATTGATGTTGATAATAGTATCGTAATAACATTGAGGAGCATCCTCATTCCATACATGCCATTTGAATTGATAAATACCTTCAACGTTGAGATTGGTAACCTTAACAACATTTGGTTTTTCGGTATTTTCAACTTCAAGAGTTACAACACCATCCTCAATTTGAGAAGGATGACTTACCAAACTCCATTCGCCATGAGCCTTGTCGCCATAAGATTTGTGGCTTTCGGCTTCAAGAGTAATTTCAGGTTCGCAGATAAAGTCGTAAACCTTAGAAACAATTGCCTTAACATAATTGTTAGTAACTGTAACAGTCTTAGACTCAACACAAGTGTTAGTACCAGAACCTTTGGTTACTGTCCATGTAAATATTTCACCTTCGGGTGGTATATTAACTGCCTTAACATCGTAGAGCGAAGTTGTTGGAACGTTGTTGTCTTCTTCTACGAATAGCGAACCGTTTTTAGATGTCCAAACACCAGTTGAACCACTATAAAGTTTGGTATTATCTTCAGCCGAAAGATTAACAGTATTGTCGCAACTATTGAGTTGTTCGTCAGAGCCAGCAGTTACATGATTGTTAATAATCACAACTGATGCCGAAGTGCTACATACAACATCTCCACCTTTGGTGACAGTCCAAATAAATTCGTTATTATTTGGTACGAGTTCAATACCAACAACTTCATTAGTGTTATCAATATCATCTTTGAACTTAGCTGTAGTAGAAGTCCACTTACCAATTTCGCCCTCTTCAAGAGGATTAGCACTTAGATTTACAATACCATCACAAACCTTAGTGTCATCGCCACCCTTAGTAATAATTGTAGCTTGAGAAGGTGCATTATTAACAACATTAATAGTTGCAACGTTAGTAGTAGCGCAGTGTTCAACATCGTTTTTATCAACAGCAGTAGCAGTCCAAGTTATAAGATTGCTACCACGTTGAATTGCAGTGATAACAGTGTTAGAAGATGCAGCATTTTCAAATTCTACACTTGAAGAAGTCCAAACGCCCTTGAATGTAGCCACTCCATCACCATCTTTAGGCAATGTTCCTGTAATTTGCTGACCAGAGCCACAAACTTCAAGGTCTGTAATGATAATAGGATTAAACTGATAGTTGGTAAGTGTAGCAATTTCGGTAATATTGCTACATTCTTTACCGTCAACAAGTTCTTTGTTGGTAACCTTCCAACGGAGTTCAACGCTACTATTTGGATCTATACCAGAGTAAATTGCATTTGCCAATGTAGCATCGTCGAAATCACCAGAAGATTTATCGTTAACCTTAACCCAAATACCGTCAGCATTAGCAGCAGCAGGAGTTGCGTTAAGAGTTACAGAACCATCGCAAGTAGCATATTCAAGACCTGCAACAGCTTGAGGTTGAACATTAGTAAGAGTTATGTTATCGGTTGCAGAACATTCTTTACCATTCTTGGTACGAGTTTCTTTCCAACCAAATTCTACGTTTCCAGTCAAATTGGTTATGGTTATGATATTGTCGTTTGCTGTGTAATCAACACCAACAGGAACAATCCATTCACCAACACCTTTAACATTGTTAGCAGTGATAACAGCATTTTCACCACAAACATTACGTTGTTTTTCGTCGGTGGTAACGTCAGCATCAACTTCAAATCCATTGTAAATTACGTTGACCTTGTCAGATGCGGTACATCTGCCATCCTCCGAAGTAACCGTCCATACAAATGTGTAGGTTCCTTCTTCTGTTGTTAAGTTAGAAACAGCAGTTGCGTACTTAGTTTCGTTAACAATGTTGGCAACTGTCGGATTAGAAGTTGCTGTTGTCCACACACCATTAGAATTATTGATAAGTACATCAGCTTCAAGATTAGCGGTTGTTTCGCAAACCACTTGATCCTCACCAGCATTAGCAAATACTTCGCTATTGGTAACCTTAACCTCATCGGTTTCTGCACCGCAAGAACCATTATCAACCGTCCAAGTAAGAGTTGTTACGCCATATGGGAAGTTCTTAACAGTAAGAACAGGATTCTTAAGATCATCTTCGGTAATGTCGCCATTTTCAATCATCTTAGTAAGTACATTGTTATCAGCACTCCATTTACCTTCAACATCATATTTAGTTTTAGAATCCTCAGCTTTTACAGTGTATTCATTAAGTTCGTTACCGCAGATATATCCGTCTTCAGTAAATACAACAGCTTCGTAATTTTGATTTCTAACCTTAATAACAGCGTAATCTTCGCAATATTTATCGCCATTATTACGTCTTACAGTCCATTTAAATTCGGTAATATCGTTAACAGCAAGACCTTCAGCATAAACCTCTGGTACACCATTATTTTCAACACTATTAACATCATAGAAATGTACCGTACTAATGCTGCTCCATTCACCATCATCCTCAGAATTGATGTCGGCAGCTACAAGGTGATAACGTTTGTCGCAAGTAGCATCCTCACGATAATCTTCACCAGTTACAGCATTGCCGCTAAGGATAATAGCTTCGGCAGGCGTATTATTGGTAATTTCTACGGTAGCAGTTTTAGGACAACCGTTTGCAGTTACCGACCAAATTAGAGTAGTTGTACCACGTGGTAAATTGCTAACCGATGTTTCTGCAGCCGTAACATCTGCAAAGTTACTTGCATCAACACCACTCCATTCTTGAGCAGTTACGCCAGAAGTTGGCAATGTTGCATGCAAATCGTAAGTGTCGGTACACTTAGTTACATCGTTACCACCAGCACTGAGGTTGAAATCATTGTTGGTAACCTTAACAGCCTTGCTGTCGGTGCAAGACTTAGGACCACCAAAGTTTTCTCCAGTAAGAGTCTTTTTAACTGTCCAAATCAAATCAACAGTAGCACCCTTGTCGATATTAGAGTATGTAACATCAGCCTTGGTAACGTCAGTAGTAAATTCACCAGATTGACCATCGTAAGGTTTAGTCCATTCTCCAGAGAGTCCACCGCCAAGAGTATTACCAGTAAGACTAACTTCGCCATCACATGTGGTTAACACACCGCTAACATCAGCAAGAACTTTATTGTTAGTAATAGTCAATGTACTTGAATAATCGCAACCATTAGCCGATTTATCTTCAATAGTCCAACGTAATGTAGTATTTACATTAGGTTCAAGATTATTGATTACAGCGTTGTAGTTGTTTATTTCAGCAGCATCAATGTAATCGTTAATATCACCCGAACCTTCCAACGACCAAGTACCTTCTGCATTACCGCTTATTGTAGCAGGGTTGGTTGCATTGAGCGTAAACGATGTACCACAAACGCTAATGTTATTATTAATATATTGTTCACGAGTTTCAGCGTCAACAACAAACTGACCACTTGTAACCACAACATCAGCCGAAAGTGGGCAAGAATGAGTACCATCGGTAAGTTCGCGGTAAACATTCCAACGCAAACGGTAATTACCCTTAACCGTGATGTTAGAAATCTCGGTAGTTGCAGCGTTTGGACTAACAACAGAGGCATCTGCACCATTAGGCTGATCTATAAGTTCCCAATAGCCCTTAGCATCCTCGCCATAAACACTTACTGGTTTAGCCTCAACTATAGCACTTTGTGTACAAGTAGAAACTTCTGCACTTATAACCTCTGCTGGTACATAGTTGTTTTTAACAACAACCGACTTGGTATCTTTACATTTTCCTTTTTCAACCGTCCAAATGAACTCTTCGCCATTAGCAGTAAGTCCTTCGTATTCGGCACGATAATCAGTAGTTGAAATTTCAGTTGTACCCTTAACTACTGCACCTTTGGTAGATGTCCAGAAACCACTTGCCTTAGCACCTGCCGAACCATCGCCAAATGCAACTTCAGGATCAGTAGCAGAAACTACAACAGATGTTTCGCAAGTTGTAAGAGATTCGTCATCACCAGCATCAACATGGTTGTTAATGATAATGATTGTGTCGGATGTTGTACAAGCCTCACCTTTTGTACGAGTATTAGTAAGTGTAAACTTAACCTCGTTGCGATCGTTGCTCATGTTGATAACAGAAACATTCTCCTCATTGTCAACACCATCAACCTCAACTGTACCGTAGTTATTCTCCCACTTCATAGCTGTGAGCGGATCTTGCGGCTTAGTAGCACTAAGGTTGGTGAAGTTTTCACAAACTTCAAGTTCTTGAACACCATTAGCATTGTTGCTACCAGTGGTGATGTTGGCTCTTTCTGGCAAGAGGTTATTAATTGTTATCGAATAATCATAAGAACAATCCTTGCGAGTTGCATCAATTGCCTTAACCGTCCAAGTAATTACATTTGCTACGCCATTGCTACGAGGAACAAGACCCGAAATAATAGTACGTGTATCGTGAATTGTTGCAGCATCTGGGGTAGCGTCGGTTGAAGTTTTCCATGTTCCTTCATAACCAGTTTCAGGTAAGTTAGAAACAACTTCTATTTCTGTACCACAAACTTCGGTTTCAGCAGCTTGAACAGAAGTTACATATTTAAGATTACGAACCGTAACAGGAATTATAGTTTGACATGTAGCATCTTTGTCAGAAGTTACTACCCAATTAACCTCAACCTTAGAGTTGTTAGCCATACCACTTAGAACGGCTTGGTTGTGCGATGTAGCATTATCAATGTTACCAACGTAAATGTCGTTATCAATAGTCCACTCACCAGTAGCTTGATAAGGTTCGTTAGCATTGAGTTCTTGAGTACCATCACAAGTTTCAAAGTATGTAGTAGCGTTTGCCACAGGTTGAACGTTGGTAATTGTTACCTCATCCTGTGCGGTACAATTTTTACGATATTCAGTCCAACGAAGTACAACCGATTTTGTAGGTTCTATACCAGAAATCTTAACAGCATTATCGGTAGATTCGAGAATAATGCCATCAACACCAGCAGGAACAGTCTGCCAAACGCCTGTACCTTCAAGAGTTGAAGCGTAGATGGTTTCTGATGTACCGCAAATTTCGTGTTCTTTTGCAACATCGTCAGCCTTTGTATCAGCGTCAACCTTAAATTGGTTGTTAGAGATTACAACCTCAGAATTAGCATGGCATTGATCATCCTTAGAATCTACTGTCCAAACAAAGCGGTAGTCGCCAAGGTCTGGAAGTGTAACCTTAACCTTAGGATTATGAATATCTTCTTCGCCATTTTCAAGTTTAGCAAACTTAACATTCTGATATTTGTTACCAGCTTTTACCGACCAAGTACCAATTGCATGATCAGGAGCAACAGCAGCATTAAGCAAGGTGTCATACTTACAAGTTATACCACCGTCGCCTGCAAATGCGGTAACACTGCTGTTAGTAACTTTAACAGAAGCAAACTTAGCAGGACAATTAGCAGTATTATCTGCACCTTCACCAACTGTCCAAGTAAATATTGTAGTACCTATTGGCAATCCTTCAACATCAAGTTTAGGATCTGTCAAGTCGTTGTTATATGTTATAACACCATCTTGGCTTGAAGACCAACGACCTTCAACTTGGTAAACCGATTTAGAATCATTAGCCTCAATAGAATTAATCTTATCAGAACAAATGGTTATTTCATTGTCGCCATAAATTTCGGCAGCAAAGTATTTGCTTGTAATTGTTATATCGTCGGATTTAGAACAAATACCTTTTGTACCATTCTGACGGCTTACAGTCCAAATAACCTTTGTTGGAGTGTTGTTGACAAATCCATCAACAGTTGTTTGAGCAGAGCCTTCTTCAACAAAGTGAGCAGAACCAGTGCTTGACCAAACACCACTACCATTTGCTACTGGAACAGCTTGAACAACATAAGTATCAGAACAAATGTCAAGTGTACTATGGTTGCCACCAGCAGTGGTAATTTCAGCATCATCAACAGAATTGTTAGTGATGGTAACTTGAGCTTTGTTTATGCAATTGTTGTATTCTACAGTCCAAACAAACGTGTTAGGAGTTTTGTTGCTAAGACCTTCTATTGTAACATTCGGGTCGTTTTGTCCGTTAGGATACTTAGTAAGGTCTGAAGAAACGTATGTAACACCGTTGTTACATTCCCAAGTACCAACAGCACCGTCGCCTGGAATACCACCTGATAATTTATAAGTATCAGAGCAATTGTCTGTTACATCATCAGCGTTGATTGTAAGGGCAAAATTATTGTTGGTAACAAATACCGAAGCTTGATCTTCGCAATATCCAGCGACATTTCCAGTTACAGGATCGAGATAGTCGGCTTGCAAGTGCCATACAAGACCAATGCGTTTGTTAGAATCAAAGCCTTCGTAAGTAACTTGATATTCACCAGTATCAGTAGAGAAATCACCCTCTTGATTTTCATCAAACTTAGTCCAATAACCATGGAGCAAATCATCGTCAACAGTATTGTTACCAACAGCGGCTACTTTATCTTCACAAACAGATTCAGGAGCAGTAGCAATAGCTTTTACAAAATTGTTGTAAATAATTACATTGCTTTCGGCCGAGCAACCAACATGTGTAGCTACATCGTCAGTCCAAGTTTCAGGAACAACAGACCAAGTAAGAGTAACATCGCCACCTTGAGGAATGTTAATAGCAGTAGCATTGGGGTTATGAACATCATCATTTTGAATATCGCCACCAATCCAAGTACCAACATATCCAGTAGGAGCAGGAGTTGCATTAAGTACGCGACTTGTTTCGCAAATGCTAATGCGATTGTTTACATATTCAGGATTATTTTCAGCATCAGTTGTAAACGCATTGTTAACAACAGTAGCAATAGCCGAAGCAGGGCAAACATCTACGCCGCCAACCGTTTTAGAAACAACCCATTTGAATTTGTATGTACCAGATTTATCAAGACCCGAAACTGATACTACATTGGTTGTATTGTCGTTGTTGTCGAATGTAATATCGCTACAAGGCATCTTGTTGTCGGGACATTGTTCAATTTCCCAATGTCCATGAGCGTTAGAATAATCTTCGATACTTTCTGCACGAAGTTCAATGTGATCTGAAGTACAAACTATTCTATTTTCAAATCCAGCAACAATTGTTGCAGGAACATAATTGTTATAAACAGTAACGTTTTTGCTGTCTTGACAACGATTATCATCATCGCCTTTGTAAATTGTCCAAACAAACGTTTCTCCAGTTGCAGGGATATTTTCAAACTTAGCAGTAAGAGCTGTAGTAGTTGTTTCGGAAGAACCTTCAACCGTAGCACCATAAGTTGACGACCAATATGCATTTGCATTATCATCGGTCTTAGTAGCAGAAACAGTGTAGAAATCATCGCAAAGGTCAGATACCACTTCATCCTCACCTGCATTAACCATATTGTTGTTAATGGTTATTTCGGCAACATTAGAAGTACATTTCAAATCATAACCATCGGTAACCTTTGTAAGTTGCCATGTAAATGTGTTAACACCTTTTGCAAGACCTGAAAGTGAAATTTCGTCCTTACCTTTACTTTCGTCAGGAATGCTAACACCACCTATTGTACAAGCCCATTCGCCAGAAACACCAGTGATATTTGGATTAGAAGCTTTAAGCGTTACATTGCCATCACAAACAGCATGTGGCTCAGTAGTGATAACTGCGGTAGGAGCAGCATTATTGATAACAATCTTAGTATCAGATTGCGGACAGTTCTGCTGTTTTTGAGTGGTTGGAGTAAGAGTCCAAGTTATGTGGTTGATACCAGTATGAAGGTTGGTAACAACGGTCTTTGTTTGATCAACAACTGAGGTTTCGCCATCAAAGTCGCCACCGTCAGAAGTTGTCCAAACGCCAGTATAGTTTTCTGGCAAATCACCATAGACAGTAATCTTATCCTTACATGTAATATCAGATTCGGTAGAAACCTTAACATCATATTTAAAGTTAACTACTTCAACTGGAACAATAGTAGTACAACTTTCGTCGTATTCTGACACAACTACCCAATTTACATACGAAGTTTTTGCATTGTCGATGTTCTTGAGAGTAGCATTTTCTTCGTCAGCATTTTCAAGAGTACCAGAGTAAGTAGGAACAACTTCCCAATGTCCAGTGCCATGTTCAGACTCATTAGCCACCAAATTAGCATCACCATCGCAGGTTTCAACATATTGCTGAGCCGAAGCCGAAGGTTGAATGTTTTCTATTGTAACAGTAGAATCTGCCGAACAACCATCGCGGTATTCAGTCCACTTAATATTTATAGTAGCAGTAGGTTTAATACCTGTGATTGTGATTACATTGTCGGTAGAAGTAGTTTCAACACCTGATGTAATAACACTCCATTCACCTCTATTATCAACGTTATCTGTCTTAGGTGCACGCGGAGAAGCAGTAATTGCAATATGATCATCACAAACTTGATGTTTACCATTAACAGACTTCATATCAGCTCTAACAGTAAATCCGTTGCTTGGCAAAGTAACAACAGCTTCGTCATAACATTTACCATCGGCAGAATTTACAAGCCAACGCAAAGTATAAGTGCTGTATTCGAGATTTGTAAGTTCGGCATTAGGATCACCAGCAGTAACAACGGTATTACCATCTACCTCACCACTATTATCGAATCCAACCTTATCATAGTTAACACCACCAGTAAGAACCCATGCACCAACAGTACCATTACGCAAAGTAACAGGAGGTGCAAGAGTTGCTGTTGAAGTACATACAGGAGAAAGTTCGGTATCTTCACCAGCATAAACACCATTATTAGTAATTGTAACCGTACGAGTTATAGAAGGACAAGCAGCATCTTCGCCAACAATCCAATTGAAAGTAGCGGCTGCGCCTGCAGCAAGACCAGTTACATGAATCTTGTTGTTAGAAAGATCGCTTTCTTCTGGCATTGTAACATTGCCGTTAGAAAGTTCCCATCTACCAGATACACCATAAACCGATGGGTCTTCAGCTTCGAGGTCAAATTCACCATCGCAAAGTGTTTGACTCGGAGTAATAATTTTAGCATCAAAGTATTTATTAGAAACCTTAACAGAAGTTTCTTTCTTACATTCACCAAGTATTCCGTTAGATTTGGTAACAGTCCAATACAAAGTAGCATTTGAATTGTTGTTGAGACCAGAAACTGTTGCAGAGTAAGAAGTAGATTCACCACTTATAGAAACTGGATCTGTACTCCACCATTTAGCATCACCATATTTAACTTGTTGAGCAATAATACCAAACGAGTTGCTGCAAATAGTGTGAACATTTGATTCGCTTACCCAAGCTTTTCCATCAACATTAGTAATAACAGCATCGTCAACACGATTATTTTCTACTTCAACAATGCCTTCAGCAGTACAACCATTTTTAGTTGCGTGCCAAGTAAATGTATTTGTGTAGTCGCGAGTTAAGTTTTTAATCTTAGCCTTAGGATCGGTAGAGTCGGAATATTCAACATCTTCGTTATTAGAAGTCCAATATCCAGTAGAACCAGCTTCAGCATCTAATGTATATTGATAGCCAGTTGCTATTTCATCATCAGAAGGTTCACAAGTAATAACACCATTTTGACCAGCACTTACTGTAAATTGGTTGTTTGTTAGATAAACATCAGCAACATCTTCGCAATAACCATAAACGGTAGAACCCTCTATTTGCGATTTTTCGATGTCTTTGTAACGATTTTTGAATGTCCAACGCAATCCTACAGTTTTACCAGCAGGAATGTCATTATAAGTAGCTTGTGAAGTTGTTGGGTCGTCAGGATAGATAGAGAAGTTTCCATCATCAGATGTATTAATCTTTGTCCAAACACCCGAATAATTGTCGTTAAGGCTAATATCATTACCTGCAACAGTAGCAATACCATCGCAAATAGGTTCTTTTGTTGAATTAGCCACTGCTTTTACATAATTGTTGTAAATGGTAACTTGATCTTCCTTAGAGCAACCGCCACTAACTTTTACAGTCCATTTAAGAACAACATCAGTAGTAATACCGCTTACAACAGCTTTAGCATTATGTATATCATCAGACGAGATGTAGTCGGTAATATCACCAGAACCAACAAGCGACCAAGTACCTACACCGCCATCAATTTCTTGTGCCGACAAGGTGTAAGTGTCTTTACAACCACTTACAACGTTAGATACATATTTTTGATCGGCATCAACAGTAAACATCTTGTTGCTAATTGTAACAAGAGCTTGATCACGACAAAGTGTATCACCATTGTTGTTGAGTTTTGCTGTTACCCATGCAAACTGATAAGTACCATTTTGAGTAAGACCATTAACATCAGTTACAGCTTCACTTGCAGTAAAACTAATATCGCTTGCTTCCATACCCGGAGTAGGATACTTAATAAGTTCCCAATGACCTTTTTGACCTGCGCCACTAACTTTCTGAGCCGAAAGCACAGTCTTAGTATCGCAAATTACAAACGATGCAGTGTCAACAATAGGCTCTACATAGTTGTTAGTAACCTTAACGGTTTTAGAATCTTTACATTTTCCATTTTCAACAGTCCATGTAAATGTTTCAGAAGGAGATGCAATGTTTTCAAATGTTGCTTCGTATGCGTTGGTAGAAGTAACAGTTGCATCTTCGCCACTTACATTAGCAGAGGTAGATTGCCAAACACCCTTAACCTTGTAAGTGTTTTCTGGGTTTTCGGCTTTGAGAGTAGCAACGTTGCTGCAAACCGACAATTCATCGCTATCAACAACAGCAGCCACTCTATGATTTTGAATAATAAGTTCGACAGGTTCTGACGAACAATTAGTTGCAATATTTGTAAGAGTGTAAGTAACCTTGATGTCTTGACCAGGCATCATATTTTCAATTTCTGAAGTAGGAAGATTTTCTTTACCATCTACAATGTTACCACTACCACTTACAACAACCCAAGTAGGTTTTGTTGTTTCGGTATTTTGAGGAGCAACAGCGGAAATTTCGATAGCTTCGTCGCAAGTTTCATACGGAGTAGCCATGCTCAACTGTGCTGTCTCTGGAATAGTGTTGTAAATAGTTTTTGTAAACGATTGAGGACAAGATTTCTTGCCATTAGAATTTGTAACCGTCCAAGTGATAATATTTGCGCCCTTGCTAAGACCAACAAATTTAGCCGAAACCTTAGCATCTGCATCAGAAGAAGCAACGTTAGCATCACCATCTACCGTAGCTGTAGCACAACTCCATACACCAGTGTAACCTGCAGGCAACGAAGATGTAACTTCAACTTCTGTGCTACAAACGCTTGTTTCTCCACCAATTGTAAGAGAAACAGCATGATTGGTTATAACAGCAGTATTTTCGTTGGTACAAGTTTCGTCAGCAAGCGAAGTAACCACCCATTTAAGTTCGGCTTTGCTATTGTCGGCCATTCCTGAATAAGTAGTTTTTGCATTGCCAACTTCAGTATCTTCAAGATAACCAGAGTAATCACCAGTTTTAACCCATTGACCATTGGTGTTAGGATTAATTGTTGCATTAAGAGTAACGGAACCATCGCAAGTTTCGTATTCATATTCAGCAGTTGCAAGCGGTTGAATATTAATTACGTTAATTCTATCATTATCGAAACAACCATCGCGACGTTCGTTCCAAACAAGCGATATAGTTTCGCCAACACCAAGATTTTCTATAGTGAAGTTGTTATTATCAACACGATTATCATCTATTTTAACACCATCAATAGTCCAATAAGAAGAATCTATATCATTGTACTTCGGTGAAGAAGCGGTAATAACAATCTTGCTATCACAAACATTGTGATTATCACCATCAGCATTAATATCTGCATCAACAGCAAACTTGTTCATATCAACAGTTACTTCTTCATCATCGTAGCAA
The DNA here is from genome assembly GCA_937877455.1 of uncultured Bacteroidales bacterium. Classification (GTDB taxonomy): domain Bacteria; phylum Bacteroidota; class Bacteroidia; order Bacteroidales; family UBA3824; genus UBA3824. The sequence continues at coordinate 33,453 of CALFIU010000090.1, read as the reverse complement.
GCACCGCCATTAGATTCAACATGCCAATTGAAAACGTATTTACCAGCCGTTAAATTATGAACAACGGCATTTTCAATTTTCGGATTTTCTATAGATTCTACATAATCGGCAACCGAAGTAGAAACCAAACTCCAAGTACCATTGGTGCTTGATGCCAAAGGTTTAGCGATAAGAGCAAAATCAGCATCGCAAGCAACACGATTCTTAGCACCAGCATTAGCAACAACTTTGCTATTTGTAACGGTAAATTCGTCAGATTTACCTTCTGGCCTACAAGAACTACCTTCGCCAACAGTCCATGTGAAAGTAACAGCTCTACCAACTTGCAAACCTTCAAAAACAACTTCAAGGTCGGTTTCGGTATATCCATCAGCAAGCGTTACATTGGTTTTGTCGTCCCAATCCCATTTTCCTGTCATACCATATTTAGACGGGTCTTGTGCAGAAATTTCAAATTTATCGTTACAAATTTCAGATGCAAGATTTGCCTTATTAATTACAGCCTCAAAATATTTGTTGGTAATTTCAACAGAAGCCTGCGATTTACAAGCATCTTTTCTACGCAAAACATTTCCGTTGGCATCGTAAATAGCATTTTCTTTAGTAACAGTCCAAATAAGAGTTGCAGTGCTATTAGGTTCAAGACCCGAAACATTAGCAACATTAACAGATGCAGGCTCAATTGTTGCAACACCTTTGTTATTCCAAACGCCAGTACCATATACAGGAGCATTAGCACTTGCAGTAAACGATTCGCTGCAAACCTCACCAGCATTAGGATAATTTATTACAGCCAAATCAACCGAATTGTTAGTAATTTGAACTTCAGCAGATTTTTTGCAACCGTTAAGTTCTACATTCCAAGTAAATGTTGTAGTACCTTGAGGAAGATTTGTAACAGTAACTTCGGCTTGATCGCAAGTAGATTCTCCATTAAAGAGAACATCTGCCTTGTCAGACTGCCAATAACCATTAGCACCAGCAGGCATAGTAGCTTTCAAATCATAAGTAGAAGTACGATCATCAACACCATCAGCAACACATTCGGTAACATCATTGCTACCAGCCGAGATTGTAAATCCACTATTTACAATAGTAACAATCGTATCATCGGTACAAGTAAGTTGTCCTGAAACAACATCGCTAATAGTGCGGGTTATAGTCCAAACAAGATCAACTTGACTATTATTAGGAATTCCTTCGTAAACAGCTTGATAGTTAGTTGGATCAGAAGTAAATTTGCCAGCAGCCTCGTTGCTACGTTTGGTCCATACACCAGAAAGATTATCATCATTTTCGGTGTTATTACCAACGAGATTAACAATACCGTCGCAAATAGGATCGGTTGTAATGTTAACTGTGGCCTCAACAAAGTTGTTGGTAAGTTTTACTTTGTCTTGTGCTGTACAACCATTAGCAGTTACAGTCCAATAAGCGTAAACACCAGTAGTAGGTATTCCTGTAACCTTAGCATTATATTTATCAGAGTTTTCAATCTTAACACCATCCAACTCATCTACTTTCTCTGTATTGCTTAACGACCAATAACCAACGCCATCGGTAATTTGTTCTCCGCTAAGAACATGCGAACTACCACAAACACTTATATTGTTGTCTTTGTCGCTTTGGTTAGCAGTGTAAGCATCAACAGTAAAGTCTGCCTTTGTAACCTCAACTTGTGCTGTTTTTTCGCAACGTTTAATCGGATTGCCGTTTTCATCAACACCGCCCTCTGTCCAAACTGTCCAAGTGAAAATATATTTACCTTTTGCAGTTAAACCTTCAGCATAAGCCTTATACAAACCATCGTTAACAATGTTAACATCAGAAACGGCAATTCCATTTTCTGTTGGAACATCGGTACATAGCCATTGACCTTTAGATCCTGCATAAGCAGTAATGCTTTCTGCAACAAGATTAACAGTGTCGCCACAAATTGGTTTTACAGTTTGAGCAAGAACAGCAGGAACATTGCAATTAACAACGGTTACATCTTCGCTCCTTTCGCAAGTACCTTTAGTTAATGTCCAAGTGAAAGTTTCACCCTTAGCAGGAATACCAGAAACTGCAGTTTTGTAATTAGTATTATCTTCAATTTGAACATCAGCAATACCAGACTTGTAAGACCATACACCCTTGCTACCTGGATACTCAACGCTATTGTTGTGAGCTTCAAGAGTAGCTGTACCATCGCAAGAGTAAAGTGTTGTTTCATCAATGCTTGGAACAACCATATTATTAGTAATTGTATATCCTTCAGAAACTGATGGACAATTACCTTCAAGATGCCAGTAGAATACATTAGCATCAAGTGCAAGACCACTTACTTGAGCAGTAAACTCTGTACTACCTGTCCACGCCATCTGATCTTTTGCCGACGAAGTAGTTGACCAATAACCTTTTATGTTAGAAAGTGTAGAAGGTAATTCGTTAGCATAAAGAGTAACATTACCATCACAAGTTTCACTTACTGTCTTAGATGTATTAATAGAAGCGGTAGCAACACGGTCGCTTGTAATAGAAATTTGGTCGGTATCAAAACAAGATTCATCATCTTCAGAAGTCAAAGTCCACGACAAAATAGTTTCTCCGTAACCAAGTCCAACAACACGGTTAACAGCTATAGAATTGTCGGTAGAGAATCCAACTGTTGATGCGCCAGAAACTACAGCCCAACTACCTTTGTAATTAGCAACTTCGTTTCCTTCAAGCGGATATTCAACCTCACAAGTTGAAGGAACATCTTGACCAGCATTAGCCTCTGGTTTGAGGTTGGTAATTTTAACGGTTGCTGTGTTTTCGCACCCTTCAAGAGCAGAAGTAGTAACAATCCATTTAAGCTCTGTAGTAGCGTTTTTAGCAAGACCAGTAACAGTGGTGGCGGGTTCGCCCTTAGGATTCATATCAGTAGCACCACCACCATAGTATTTCCATTCGCCACTTTCGCCAGCTTGTAAATCATTGTCTATTTGTATATTAGCCTTAACATCACAAACTGTATAAGATTTATCAGCAACAATAGGCATAACATTCTTTACAGTAAGAGAAGCATCAGCTTTACAACCATCTTTTTCTACATGCCAAACAAGAGATGCTTTACCAGCCTTAAGCACAAAAGCAGAAGAAGATGATGACGGTTCATCAATTTCTATTTCATCATCACTATATTGCCACTCTGCAACAGCATAACTACCATGGTTTTTAGCTGCGAGATTAAGTACCCTATCGGTACCATCACCGCAAACATTCATCAAAGTAGCCTTAGCTCCATTTGTGAAATATGCGTAAGTATCGAAATTATTATCATAGAAAGTAACCTCTTTAGATGCAGTACACTGATCATTATTAGTGTTTTTAATATTCCAACGATAAGTGTAAGGATCGCCAGGACTTGCAGTAATATCAGTCAATATCAATTGATTGCCATTGAGAGTAGAAGCTGGTGCAGGTGCATTAGCTGGCACTTCAACAAGTTCCCAAGTACCTTCCCAACCCGATTCAATAGGAGGAATAAGGTTGGTGTATGTTACACAAAGACGACCATTTTCGTCTGCACCATCAACAGTAATTGTTGCGGTTTCAAAAGTTGTAAGTTTTTGATTGTCGATTGTAACAGTAGCAGACTTTGTACCATTATCACCGCATTCAGATTTATCACCAAGTGATGAAGTAACTTTCCAAGTAAATATTGTTTTACCAGTAGGCAAACCAGAAACTGAAGTTATATAGTTTGTTTTGTTTCCATAAGTAATACCTTCATCATCACGATTAGAAGACCATTCGCCTGTAGAACCATTAAACTGAGCAGGATCAAGGGCAATAAGTTGAACAGCATCACCACAGATAACTTGATCTTTTGTGGTGATTGTAGCCTCAAAGTAGTCGTTAAAAATAGTACGAGTTACAGGCACTGAACAAACATCGTTTGCACCATTAGGATTAGTAACAGTCCATGTAATAGTGTTTTCACCAGGTTTTAGACCCGAAACACGAGCTGCAAATGCAGTTGAATTAGAAATATTTTCTGACGACCCATTAACAGTCCAAGTACCAGTTGCACTTGCAGGAGTATATTGAGGTGCGCTAAGTTCGTTATATTCGCCAGCAGAGTTAGAGCAGATAGCAATACCATCTACAGGACTTGTAATATCCACATTTCCAGGACGATTGTTAGTTATCTGAACTTCTGCCTGATCTTTACAACCCTTAGGCGAGGTAACAGTCCAAGTAAATTTATTAACCTGCGTGTTGCTCAAATTGGTAACCAAAGCATTAGATTTATCAGAAATATTTTCATCATCGGTATGTTCTATTACAGCAGTTGTACCACCAGTGTTAGTCCACTTACCAATGTAAGTATCGGCGGGCAAAGTTGCAGTCATATAGTAACTATCAGAACAATCTGTAATAACATTATTTCCTGCATTAGCTTTGAAACCTTCATTTGTAATTTGAATTGTGGTATCATGTTCACAATATGTACCATCAGCAAGAGTATTACGAACAGTCCATCTCAAAGTTGTGGTTTCACCTTGTTGAATACCAGAATATTCTGTGTAAGGATTATCTGTAGCCATGGTAAAGTCGCCAAGTTTATCACCTTCGTCAACCTTTTCCCACTTACCTGATGTACCTTGCGATGCCGAAAGTTGAATAACTTCGTTTTCGCTACAAACAAATGTAGGATTAGCCGTAATTTCGGCAGTAACCTTATCATTAGTAATAGTAACCTTATCGATTAGAGTACAATTACCACGAATAACAACCAACTGAACAGTTGTTCCACTAGAAGTAAGTCCAGTAATTTTTGGAGTAACAGTTTCAACAAAATCGGCAGTTACATCTACACCATTAATAGCAACTGTTTTATTTGTTGCACCAACGAGTTTTCCATTACCACCCGAAACATACCAATAAACTTTATCATAAGATTCAGGAAGTTGCGGATTCAAAGTATAATCAGGACCACAAATAGATTTAATATTATCATCATCAGAACGATCAGCATCAATATCAGCAGTCTGAACTTGAATTGTAATATCAGCAGTAGCAACACACTCGTTTTTGGTAACAGTCCAACGGAATGTATATCCACCTTCCGAAGACATACCGCTAACATTGGTAACGTTTTTGTCTAATGGATTGATATTTACATCCGATTTGTTAACCTTGTTAGCTGGATAATCTACCAATTCCCAAGCACCACTTGCTGTTTGATAAGTTTGAAGATCATTAGCAATAAGTTGAACTTGACTACCGCAAATGTCAACAGTAGAACCTTCAGCAGCAGGCGAAGTAACATGAGCTTCAACACCATCATTCTTGAGTGTAATTTGTTGAGCAGCAGAGCAAGTACCTTTAGTAACAGTCCAAACATAAGTGGTACCGTTCATCTGAGGATTAGCTGTAAGAATGTTATTGGCATCACCACTAATAGAAGTGATATTTTCTGTATCAGTACCGTTAATTACAGTCCATTCGCCAGCAGCAGTAGAACCAAAAGATTTAGTTGGGTCGGCAACAGTAATAACTGTATCACGACATACATTAGCAGTAAAATCTTCGTCAACCGAAACAGCATTATTAGTAATTATAATGTGATCAGATTCGTTTGGACATTCACCATTGATATCAACCACCCACCAGAACTCATTTTCACCTTGAGCAAGGTTGCTCATTGTGCATGCAACAGCAGTTTCGTCCGACTTACTAACTGTTGAATTGCTGCTTTCCCAATGACCTTTAGCAGGAGCTGTAGCAGCATTAGCATTTAAAATAATAGAAGCATCGCAGAGTTCGCGACTTTGACCAGCAATAACAGATGCCTCGCCTGGATTACGATTAGTAACGGTTATACTCTTAGATGTAGAACAAGTTTTTGTAGTAACACCGTCAGCGTAGGTGTATGTACGAGAAATTGTCCAAGTAAGAGTGTTGTCTCCAACTTGCAAACCACTAACGTAAGGCGAAGTAATATTAGCACCGTCAGTAGTTTTATCAGAAGAATCCCAGAACTCAATATCATCAGAGTTAGGAGCTGTCCATGCACCCGAGTAGTTTGCAGGTAATACAGCACCACTAAGAGTTGCAAATTCATCGCAAACCGAAAGATCTGCACCTGCATTTACATTTTTGGTATAACCATAATTAACAACCTTAACTTCGGCATATTGGCTACAACCAGAGAGCGTAGGACTTTCAACTACCCATCTTAATTCAACTTGAGAATTATCAGCCATTCCACTAAATGTGCTGTTTGGATCACCAGAATTATCAATTTCAATAACAGAAAGGTTATCAACTTTTTCCCAATGACCATTAGCATTTACAGGAGTTGTTGCTGCAAGTGAACCTTGACCAGTACAAGTAACAATTTCTGCGGTAGCCTCTGCTTTAACACTTTGATCTGTAATAGTAACATCACTATAAGCATCGCAGTTGTTTTTATGAACATGCCAACGTAACGAAGCTGTACCATTAATACCCGAAACCGTTGCATTGTAAAGACTCTTTCCTGTTTCTGGTACCCAAGTAAGTTTATCGACATCAGTGCCTTCCCAAATAGCGTAATCGCCATTAGCAGCATCAAGGTCGCCAGGAGTTTCAGCATGAAGTTCTGCAGTTTTTCCGCAAACATCCATAACATTGCTACCATCAATACCATCAACAGTATAAGCATCTGTAGTGAACGTATTGTTAATAACAACTACTTCGTCAGAAGTGGTACATTTTCCATCACCAATTTTAACTGTCCATACAAAACTATATTGACCAGACTTGTCAACAACAACTTCGGTTTCGTTGTTAGTAGGATCAACAATTTTTGCAGTGTAAGCAGCACATTCATCAGCATCAGAAGTACCATGAGCAAGAGTACATGTCCATTCGCCAGAAACATTGGTATTTCCTGCAATACTCTTAGCTCTAACTGTTGCCTTTGATTCGCAAACACGAACTTCTTTTTCAATAACTTCTGCTTTTACATCGCTATTGTGAACAATAACAAAATCTTCATCACTACATGTAGTACCATTTTTGTCGATATGCCACGTAAATTTGGTATCACCAGTTTTTGTAAGATTAACAGCAATGTCAGTCATATTTTCTGCAAAATGTTCGTTAGCTGTTATTGTTGAACCGTTATAAACAACATCTTGATTAGCAACCCAATAGCCACTTGCATTTGAGAAATAAGAATAATCGTTACCAGAAATAAGAACCGATTCATTTTCTCCATCACAAGTTTCAAGTTCGTCAGGAGCAATAGTAGCCAAAACTTGGTTATTGTAGATTGTAACCTTGTCTTGCGAAGTACAAGTAAATTGAGTACCAGCAGCATTAGTAGTTACACGGGTAATAGTCCAAATGTATGTGTTATCGTCATAACCCATGTCAGTAACCTTAGTAACATTTTCCGATTCTGAGGTAAAGTTACCAGAACCATTGCCAGGCTCAGCAGACCAAAGACCACTTTCACCAATATTAGTATTAGCAGCGTTTGCACTAAGAGTAGCTTCGCCATTGCAAGTGTAAGTATTATTATCAGATGGAGTACTAATTGCAGCTTGAGTAGCCGAAGGATCTGTAATTAAAATAGATTTTTCAAAATTACAACCAATAGTACCATCTGCCAACGTTTGTTGAACATGCCATACATAATCGTTAGATTCCGAATTCATAAATCCATTAACAACAGCTTTAGGATTATGAATATCAGTTATTTCAAAACTTCCAATATTACCATGTTCCCAAGTTCCTTCGTATGTTTCACCATTTTGAGCTGTAGGCAATTGAGCATCCATTGTATAAGACTCAGCATTGCAAGCAACAGTAAAATCATAACCAGGATTAACATCAAACTGATAATTGGTAATTTTAATCTCACCATAATCAGGACATTCGCCCGAAGAAATAGTATTGGTAACAGTCCAACGGAGAGTAACGGTTTTACCGTTTTTGATACCAACATAATAAATATTAGAAGTGGTAGCATCTGCTTCTGCAATTTCGTTACCATCTGCATCAGCAAAATAACCACTCTTAGAAGGATCTGGGTTAACCTCTATCCATTGACCAAGTTTACCTTCATCTGGATTAGAACCAGTTCCGTTTACAAGAACTTTTCCATCACAAATAACACCATCGGTAAGTTTAGAAACGGTCAAAGTAGGTTTACCGTTTTGAATATCAAAGAAATCGGTATTTTCGCAACCACCAACACTTGTAACTTTTAGTTGAATACGAGCACCAGTAGCAGTAATACCAGAAATTTCAGGTTTCAAAGTACCTGTAGAAGGAGTTATAGTAGCAGTTCCACTCAAAACAGACCATTCAATAGAACCAATTTCTGATTCTGAAAGTGAAACTTCACCAACAGGATTGTGTTTATCGCCACAAACGGCAACAGTTCTTGAATCTTGTGTACCGTCAGCATCAATACTAAACGACTGAACCGAAACAAGTTGTGTAATTTCGTCGGAACAATCTCCTTTCTTAACACTCCATTTAAATTCGTAAGAGCCAATTGCTGTAAGACCACTTACCGAAGTAGAGAAGTTGGTTGGGTCGGCAAATTTAATATCTGACGATTCAACACCAGTAGCAGGCCAAGAAATACACTCCCAAATACCTTCGGATGCTTCGCCATAAATATGTTTTACATCGTTAGCAACAATGTTGATAGAAGACTTACATGTGTTGATAGCCGTGCCATCGGTGGTAGCAGGCTTGCCGTCAAATGAAGTCATTTCTGCTTTAATACCATCATTAACTAATGTAATGTTTTGAACAGCCGAGCATTGACTACCTTTTTTCAAAGTCCAAGTAAACATTGCCGAATTGTTAAGCGGCAAAAGATCTGTTGTTATGTCAAGTATAGATTCAGTACCAAGTACACCATCAGATTTGCTTGAAGTCCATTGACCAGTAGCATTTTGCAATTCAGGATTTTCGGTTGCAAGTTGGTATGTACCCTCAGCAAGACAAATATTTTTAGTATAACCTTCAGGTACTGTTACTTTGTTATTGTTAATAGTAACATCTGCCGAAGAAATACAAGTTTTATCAAAATCAGAATAAATAGACCAACGGAATTTGTTAGCATCAGCATTAAGACCAGTGTAGGTTATTTCATTTGAATTAAGATTGCCATCGGTTGTAGCATCTGACGAAACTTTTTCCCAAACACCAGTTTCATTTTTAGCAGGCTTGTTAGCTTGAAGTGTAACACTAACAGTCGATACATCGCTACTACCACAAACTTCCAAACCATCTTCAGTACTAATTTTTGCAACAGTTGGAGTAATATTGTTGAGCGAAATAACAGCGGTATTATGACATTCATCTCTATCAGCAACAACTTCGCGATAAATATCCCATGTTAAACGGTTTTCTCCTTTAACAAGACCCGTAACACCACTATAAGGATCGGTATCGGTAGTAACAACAGCGTCTGTATTAGTAGTCCATTTACCAACAAATCCATCAGGCAAAACAGCGTTAAGAGCAGCAACAGCAGTAGAACAAACATTACCACCAACACCTGCATTGGCAGTATATTTATTGTTAACAACGGTAATTTCGTCGCGTTTTACACAATAGCCACCTTCATCATTCTGTGTAGATTTGGCTTTAGAAGTAACAGTCCAAATAAATTTAACTTTAACACCATCGTCAAATGAATTTACGTTGGCAGCTGCAATACTGCGATCGGTAATGAATGTACCCGATGCAGTTTCATCTTCTTTGCTCCAAAGTCCAGCGGCCTCAGTTTCAGAGAAAGTAGCAGTAGCGTTGAGTGTAGCAGTTTCGGCACAAAGTTGCAAATTACCATCATCATCTTTGTTAGCAATAACAGCTTCAACAGTATGGTTTTTAACTGTAACCGTACTGCTATTGTCGCAACCAGTTACAGGGTTTTTAATATACCATTGGAGAACTGCCTCTGTACCAGATGCAAGACCTTTTAATGTTGCAACATAATTATCTGACGGAGTAACGGTTAAATTAGAAACATCACCACCCGAATAACTAACCACTGTCCAAGTACCATCAATACCAGAAGGAATAGATTGTGCGGCAAGTGCAACATCGCCATCGCAAACATCTATAATATTGTTTTCAGAATTAGCATCAGCATCAGCAACAAGAGCACCTTGTGTAATGTAAATTTCGTCGTGTTTAGGATCACAAGTACCTTTTGAAACAGTCCAACGGAATTTATAAGTACCAGTAGCAGTAAGACCAGTAGCCTTAGTAACATTAAGATTTTTGTTAACAAAATCAACACCAGCAGGAGCTTCACCCAATTCGGTTGGAACAGATTCGCAAGTCCAAACACCAGTTGCAGTGTTGTATGTAGTAAGGTCGTTAGCCGAAAGAGTTATATCATTTGTACAAGTAGCAGTAACATCTTTGTCGATAATTGCCTCAACAGCATTGTTGTAAATGTTAATTGTATCGTGCGATTCGCAATAAGATGCTGTACCTTTTACGCCTTTTTCAATAGTCCATTGATAAGAGTTCTTATCAGGAGCAAGATTTTGAAGTTTTGTTTGAGCGTCTGTGTTAGTAACACCGTCAACAAATTCCATCTTACCATCAATCAAACTCCAAGTACCAGTTACACTGAAATGACCGAAATTGTCGGTATAATTGCTTGCCGAATTAGCGTAAAGTGTTATTGTACCATCACAAGTTTCGGTTCTAACTCTTGAAATCTCAGCATTAACATAATTGTTGAAAATTGTAATAGTATCGGTTAATTCGCAATCATACAAGTAATTATTTTCAAAATCGTAAGCCCCTTTCTTAGTAGTCCAAGTAAATATAGTAGCATTTTGAGGCATATTTGAAACCTTAACTTGCTCAGATGCAGTAGGATTAACAAGAGTTATATCAACAGTACGATTAGAAGTCCATTCACCTTCTCCAACCTGTGGTTTAACAGCGTTGAGAGTAAATGTGTTATCGCAAGTATAAACATTATCGCGAGAGGTTGTAATTTGCGCAGCAGATGGCTTAGGATTACGAACGGTAAACAATTGTGTATCTTCGCATCCATACGATTTTGACTTAACATGCCATTGGAAAACATTATCAAGCGAATTGCTCAATCCTTCAATAGTAAGTTCTCTACCATCATTAGCAGGAGTCATAGAAGAAGCTGTTCCGCCAAGTTTTTTCCAATCACCTTCATATTCATTAGCATCGTCATGTGGCAAAGTTGCAATTAAAGTGAAATTATCAACACAATGAGTAACTTCATATGCATCTTCAGGTAAAGTAAATCCATAATTGTGTACAGTTACATCAATAGGTGATTCACAACCAGCATTACCACTTGTAATAGTCCAAGTTAAAACAACGTCAGCTGCCTCTGGCATACCAGCGTATGTAATTTGATTTGAAGTAGGAACACTACCGTCAGAAACTTCAAAATGACCTTCTGTATCAACAGTAGACCAAATAGCACTTGCACCAGTATAACCAGAAATGTCGGTGGCTCTTACAGTAGCTGTACCATCGCATTGTTTTTGAGAAACAACTACGATAGGATCAGGATAAATTTTATCGTCGGTAACAAATACAGTACCATCAGCCGAACAGCCATTAGTTTTACCATCTTTTACTACAAGATAAATCTGCGAAGACTGACGCGAAAGATTTGTAACAGTAGGCAATTTGTCGTGAGATACTTGTGTACCATCAGCAAAAGTAGCATCACCAGAAATTGTCCATGTAATGTCAGTCATTCCATCTGGAATACGAGGTTGTAAAGTATATTCTGGACCACAGACGAAAATGTTTGCAGGGCTTTCTCCAGTTGCACCACCATTGTTTTCTGCACTTGCATCTGCATCAACAGTAAACGAATTGTTGGTAATGGTAATGAATGCCTTATCAGAACATTTTCCATTTTCAACAGTCCAATAGAAAATGTAATCTTCGGGAGATGCCGACAATCCAGAAACAACATTGTAAATCTTGTCTTCAGCCGACATTGACATTAAATCCTTGTCCCAACCTGCAGGCGAAGAAGTAAGTTCCCAAAGGCCTTTTGCATTAGCAGAAATTTCATTAGCCTGCAATGTTACCGTAGGTTCGCAAATATAATAACGATTGCTATTAGTAACAGGTTTGGTTATCTCTGCTTTAACTGCATTGTTAACAATAATTGCTGCACTATCGTCTTTACATTTTCCTTTGGTAACAGTCCATAAGAAATTGTTTTCGCCATCATAAAGATTTTTTACCGTTGGATGATAATTATATCCATCATTCTCAATATCAGGCCAATTAGAATTAATGCTACTAACGTATGTCCAACGTCCTTCAGCTTCGTCGCCATATTTAAGTTTTGGATTTTCAGCAAGAAGTTCACCATCATCCTTATCGCAGACTTCCCAAGCAAGAACACTAACATCAGCCGTTACATAGTTATTAGTTACAGTAACGTAATCATATTTTGGACAAGTGATATTTCCATCGGCAGAAGTTTGTTCAACAACCCATCTCCAAACAGATTTTCCAAGAGGAAGTTTATCAATAGAAGTTTGGTAAGCAGTAGAGTTATTAATAACACCACCTTCAGCACCAGAATAATATTCCCAATGTACAACACCAATTTTTACTTCTTGAGCAGAAAGAAGTATTTCTGTAGCACCAACAAATTCAGGATCTTGACAAGTTTCAACCTCAGCTTTAAGTACTTTAGCATCATCAGGACTCCAGTTGGTAACAATCATATCATCAGAAACAGTACAAACACCTTCATACTCGCTAACACCATTAGACAAATCATACTCATAATTGTTATCACCATGCTCAACAGCCATAGCAGGAGTAGCGGTAACAGTCCAAGTTAAACGAGTTTCGCCTTGTGGTAAATTACGAACAAAAGCATTCCAATTACTATTGGTAGCAGCTGTTGCACCATCAGAATCATCAGAGAATTTTACGCTTGGATTATGACCACTTGTCCAAACTCCTTGACCCCAATTTGGATTGGTAGCATTAAGTTGTACATAATCTTCACAAGAATTAATATTATCACCAGCTTCAGATTCAACGCTGTTGTTGAAAACTACAACCTCGTCAGAAGCTTTACAACCATTACGATATACTGTCCAAGTAAATTTGTTTTCATAAAGTGTAAGATTTTCAACATTTACAACATAATTAGTTGATTCGGTAGCAGGAACAAACTGTGCAGAAGTACCTTCATCAATAGTCCATTCTCCATAATAAGGTTCTGAAGCAAGATCATATTCACCAGGCTCCTCTCCTATTAACGTAGCTTTATCACTACAAACTATAAAGTTTGGTTTGTCTGCAATATCAAAACTATTGTTATAAATGCTTACAGTGTTAGATGCAGAACAAACACCTTTTTTTATAGTCCAAGTAAAGATGTTTGGCAAAGAACGGTTTTGTGTACGAACCAAATTTTGAGCAAGTGCAGTAGAAACATGAGGTTCGTCAGCCGATGCAGTAGTAGAAGAAGACCACGTTCCTTCAGCTTGAAACTCATTACCATCCCAAGTTGAAGGATCGTTACCATGCAAACGATAGGTATCTACACAAATATTAACAATATTTGGATTTGGAATAACAGTGGTATCTGCCTCTGCATAAACTTGATTATTCCAAACTACAACTGTATCTTCTGATATACAAGGATTACCCAACCCATCTTGCTTATAAGAAATAGTGAGTTTAAATATAGTTTTATTTATTGGCAAATTAATAGCCTGTGGATTAGTATATTGATTATCAGGAGTGAATGAAATACCTGATTCTGAAATCACAGCCAAATTGTCGTCAACAACAGTCCAACTACCTACTCCATGGTTTTCTTTTGTATAATTAAGATTTACTTTATTTTCGCAAACTTGTACATTTTCACGAACATAACGACCCAAATTAGTAGCATACGCCATAGCAATAGCCGAGTCAGGAATATTCATTGTAATAAGCACTGTATCACGCGCTTCGCAATAACCATCACCAGATTTTTGACGTGCTACCCACTGGAATTTATAATCACCAGATTGTTTAAATTTAACATCAACTTCGTAATGTGGCGAATGTTTTTTGCCATTTTCAACCACCTGATCGCGAACAAAATCGAAAGTACTTTCTTCGCCAGTTACAAGCTCCCAAAAGCCCCAACCACCTTCAGGAAGGTTTCCTGCTTTAAGAGTAGCAACATTTTTATAACCTCCTTCATAAGAAGAACCATTCCAAGAATAATCGTCATAATTGTTATTGGTTGCATCAACAGGATTTCCACAAAGAATTTGGTCGATACCTGCTTGAGCTGTTATGCTGTTGTTTCTAATAGAAACAGTATCATAAAGATGGCAATAATACAAACCATCATCGTGCAATTCTCCAATTTTTCTTGTGTCGGGATTAACCGTTGTATCACCTTGCCAGTCAACATTTTTACGGTAGAAATTATACTGGAATGTTGTCTTTCCAAAATTAAGATGATCAACATTAGTATTATAAGAATTAGGACTTTCAAATTCTACAACTGGTTGTGCATCCGAAGTCCATTCGGTATAAGCACCTTTTTGCATTTTGTTACCAACAAGGTAACTTGTTTCGGTACAAACATTTTTAAATTCGCCTGCTTCAGGATCAGGGTCGGGTAAGTTGTCAAATACCCTAACTTCGTCTATATCCGTACAACTTCCCCACTTAACATTCCATTGGAAAGAGTTGAAACTACGAGAAAGACCATAAACAACAACACGGGTAGCCGCAAGAGTCGTTCCCGAATTGCTGTGAATTGGTTCGTCAGACAACTCAACAAAATATTGACCACTATGGCTCATTGTACCCCAATAACCCGAAGGATTACCAGCAGGATCGCCAGTAGCAATTTCATTTCCGTTTCCGTCAACTGGATGATTGGTAACTTCCAAACTTGCTTCCAAAACAACAGTGTCGGCACAAACAAATTGATCAACACCAGCGTTGGCAGTAATCTTATGGTTATAAACAGTCATTGTATCTTGAACCGTACAAGTCTTGGTAACTTCATCATTCTTTGGAGAAGTCCATGTGTTACTTACAACCCATAAGAAAGTGTTTGGACCTTTGTCCATACCAACCACATAAGCATCGCATTGAGCATCGTTACAAGATTGTTCTGTAATCTCTGCACCACCCTGAGTAACTTTCCATGTACCAGATCCACGAACAGGCAAGTTAGCAGAAATCATTGTATTTTCATCGCATTCTTCTCGATCTTCTCCAAGATTTGCATGTGATGGTTGAAGATTATAAACATAAGCATCATCTGTTGAAGTACATGTTAGCCTTTGAACATTTTGTTCAGAGGTATTATTCAAAACATCAACGGTAATTTTAGCATTCCAACGATAAATGTTTTGATCATACGACATATTTTTAACTGTAGCATTAGGAATTGTAGAATTATCAACCCAATTACCATCATCGTCCAATTTTCCAAATGTACCTGCTCCATGAACAACGTACCACCATGTATAAGGGTTAGGATATACATTACCCAATGAATCAGTTTGCGTTGCAGGCAAAGAATAGTTAGCACTATTCATAGGAGAAGGATTGGTAGCACCAAGTACAGCAGAATCTGCACAGACAGCTTGCTCACCACCAGCAGTAATATCCACTTGAAGTCCAAGGGTTGTTACTGTAACATCATCCCATGTGGTACATGAAACCAACTTTTGTTTAGTTTCAACGATATTGCCATAAGCATCTAATATATTCCATTTCCAAAGCAACTCATTGTGTTTATACCAAACAAAATCAGTCTTTGTTACTCCTTGGGTATGATCTGATGTAGTTTGTAGTCCTTCAATATGAGTGTTGTAAACTTTATTAGGAACGGTATAACCATTTGGAACACCCGGATTAGATTCTCCTCCCGCTCTTGGCGCATAAGAATAATTTTCATCGACATTGGTAATATCCCCATTTTGCCAATATATATCACGTTGCCAAGAAATTATATACTCAACATCGTGAATGGTAACAGTATCTGAAAATATAAAATGCTCAACTGTAGATGCATTATAATCATCACCATTATCAATTGAAAGATTTACCGATTCACTAATATTAGAAACCAACTGACCATGTCCACCCCAATAAGGATTGGTATAACTTACGTTAACACCCGAACTACCAGAGTTGTAAGCAGGCATCCACCAATTTACCATAGCACCATTACCTTGGTCTAAAGCATTAAGGTTTACATCATTACCACAAGTTACTTGATCTTCACCAGCATTAGCATCATAAGGTGCAAGCCAAATAATCTGTACAGTATCTGAGTTAGTACATTCGTGAAGAGTTTCAGGATTTTTATATGTTACTCTCCATTCATAAACATTGGCTGTAGTATAATTTTCCCAATAGTCTGGACGAGTCTGTTGTGTATAATGCTGCATACCAAATACTTTGGTTACATTACTGGTTTCATTTTCAAAAGTAGAATTACCATTTACATTATACCATTGACCACTAACATCACTTGAATGTAAACTTGTAGCAAGCTGACCATTCAAACTACTATACTCATTGGTATATGTTTGTTTCTTTTTTCCAGATGCAGGATCTTGATAAGCAGTACCACAAGTAACAACATCTTCACCAGCATAAACTTTACCAACTTCGTCGTTCCAAACAATAACATCAGCAGAGTTAGAACATTTGTGAACTACACCATTTTCATCTTCAACCGAAACTGTAACCTTATATGTAAAGGTATTCATACCTTGTGTCAAGTTTGATACAGCTGTCATCGGCGAATTTGGACTTTCAATATAAACTCCATTGCCATTGCTCTTATTTGACCACTCTACTTCCCACGATATCCCTGGCACATTTGCATAGGAGCCAGAGTTGCTGGTAGCTTGTAAGTTTGCTTCATCTACACAGACATATTGAACACCGCCTGCATCAACTTCAACAGGTAAATAATAAACTCGGGTAACAGCCTCACTTATACATTTATCCGAACCTTCACCTTTTGAAAGTGTCCAACGAAAAGTGTTAAGACCCTTTTGCAAATTATAAACTCTAACTTGCGCATTGGTTTTGATATCGCCTTCAAACTTGGCTGTACCTTCAACACTTTCCCACTCACCTTGTCCATTGATACCATTTGTAGCTGTTATAGTAACATATCCACCATAAGAAGACTCGGTGGAATAATCACAAATGTATTGGTCTTGGCTTACTTGGGCATCTTCTACACCATTATAATATATAACAACATCATCAGTAGCTGTACAAGTTTTTGATCCATCAGGACTTGTACGATATGTTGTCCATGTAAAAGTGTTTGGTCCAGAATACAAATCAGAAACTGAAGTTACGGCATTGTTTTTATCAGCAATGGTAACACTACCTGTAGTTGACCATTCACCAGTAGTTTCAGGAGTTGTTGCTGGAAGTGGTGCTGCACTTAAATTTGCTGTAGGTTCACAAACCGTTTGATCATCACCAGCATCAGCAGTAACACTTACCATATAAATATCCTTTTCACTTTCGGCAGTACACTTTTGACCAGTTGGCGTTACATATTCTACAAACCATTTAAGAGTATGCTTACCTGTAGTAGTAGTTTGAATATTACTAATGGTAGCAAGATAATTTGTACTATTTCCACCAACAAAATCACCGCCCGAAAATGTCCAATGACCAGTACCAGGTGCTGGATCTTCAGCAGTTAAAGTTATTGAAGCGTCAGATTCACAAACAGCAGTTTGCGAAACTGTAAAACTACTTTGAATGTAGTAAACATTAACATCAACCGAATTTGAACATCCCGACGTGGAAGTCATTGTCCATCTAAAAGTATAAGTTCCTGGTTTACCAAGAGTTACAGAAGTTGAACTATTTTGAGGAGCAGCAATAGTGGCTACATAATCACCACTACCACCAACCTGTGTCCAAACACCAGTTGCCCCTGCTGGCAACGAAGAACTTGTTGCTTGAATATTTGCGGTATTTTCTATAGTACAAACTTCGTTGGCATCAAGATTAATTTCTTCTTTAACCACAGCCTCAGTAGCATCAGACTGACAAACCTTAGTAGTAGTCTTTCCGTCTGCATTAGTATAAGAGGAAGTAACTGTCCAAGTGAAAGTTACAGCACCTGTACCTGTAATGTAAGCAGTGGTAACATTAGAAGTTTCGTTGGTAATTTCACCAGTACCATTAATCGTCCACCTTCCTGAAGCATTCGGTAACCCATCGACATTTGAACCTGTAAGAGTAACGGGTTCGGTGGGATCGCACACGTAAATCTTATTGACTTCAGCAGTAGAATAGGGTTTGTAAACCACAATGTCTTTGTAAACAGGAGAACAATTATTAGTATTAACAGTAACCCTAAAATTGTTTGCTCCATCTACAAGATTTTTTACCTTAACTCTCTCTGTAGTTTTAGAACCATCTATTGCTGCCTCACCCATAGCATCCCACATAATTTTAACACCTGAAACAGAATTTGTAGAAAGTTTTGGCAAAACTGTAACACCTAATATTGCAGTTTCTTGATTACAATCAAGAAGAATGTCATCATCACCAGTTATTGAAATAGTATTATCATAAATGGTGAAAGTTTGGTCGGCATAACAATTTGTTTTGTTACCAGCGTCATCCAAACGATAAACTCTCCAAGCAACTACATTTTTTGTGCCAGGAGTCAATCCAGTTATAACTGTATTAGGAGAAGTAAGATCAGCAATAGTACCAGAACTATTTACATATTCCCAATTACCAGTATAAATATCACCCGATGGCATGTACGCATTTAGTATCTGCTGATCATCGGAACAAACATAATAAGGTTCGGTATCTTCTCCTGCATAAATCTTATAATTAGGAACATGGATTGAAGCTTGCTTTGTTTGGTTTCCGTTATACATAACAGTAACTGTAACATCAGCGCCAGCTTCAGGAGCCATATCAGAAATATTAAGTGTTACAGTTTTAGCAGTACCATTAGTAAAATTGAAAGGTCCACCACTTCCACTTGCTGGAGAACCACCACTAACGGTATAAGTATATGAATAATCACCACTTCCACTAAATGTCATATTAACTGTTCCTGTTCCATCACACTTGGCAGTACCAAGGGTTAATGTAATATACGGCACATCTGACAATATTTTAAAAGTAGTGGATTTTGTACAAGTATAATTACCTTTACCAGTAACAGTTATGGTTGCAGTTCCAACCGAAATGTTATTAGTATATGAATAAGTAAAATCAGTATTATTAGTTAATATTTTACCCGCCAAAGTTACAGCAGGAGTGGGTTTTATCTGATTTCCAGTATAATTTTGATCCGCAACAGCTGCTATAGTAGCACCATCAAGACATTTTGGATTGATAGTAAAAGTACCTTCTTTTAAATCAACACAATAGTCTTTAGGATTAGTAAGTGTATATGTAGCTTGAATTTTATATGTTCCAGCATCCTCGCCATCAACACGTTTATATGTAATAGCAGCATCTGCACTACTAACAAGCCCTTCTGTAGTACCAGTTAGAGTGGGATCAGTATCTCCATAAGTTTTAGAATCATCAGTTGGAGTAATTGTAAGTGTACGACATGTGATACTAAAAGTTTTTTCAAAAGTACAATCGTAATTACCTATACCTCTTACAATTACCTTAGCAGTACCAGCATGAATATTATTAGTGTATGTTACAACATAATCACGATTTTTAACAAGAGTAGTTCCATTATACTTAACAGTAGGAGTAGGTTTCTTTGCAGACCCATCATATACAAAAGAATTGCTTGACAACGAAGCAATACCATTGATACATGGTGGAGTAATTTGATAAATTGCAGTACCAGTTCCATAAAAACTTCCTTTACCATTAATAGTAACATTTACCGCTCCTACATCTTTATAAGAATAAGGATAAGAAAGCGTATAATCAACACCTTCTGTTAAAGTTTTTCCATTATAAGTTAAAGTAATATTAGATGCTACATTACTGCCTGTATATTCCATATCAGTAGTAGTAACTGTGGCAGCAGTAATAGCAGTTTTATTAATAGTAAAAGTTTTTGAAGTTGAATTACAATAATTACCTATACCTGTTACATATACCGTTGCAGTTCCAGCAGCTGTGTTGTTGCTGTAAGAAAGAGTATAATCTGTACCTGCAACTAAATCACGACCATTTTTTGTTACTGTTGCAGATGGTGTTTTGGCAGTTCCATCATAATTAGCAGAATTATATTCCAAAGAAACATTAGCATTGCTAACAGAAGAACATGTTATATTGAAAGTTTCTGTACGAGTACCATAAAAATATGGACCAGTACCAGTAATTACTACCCTAGCAGTGCCTACATTTGTATTATTATAAAGTGTATAAGTATAATCTGTACCATTTGTAAGTATATAATTACCCTCACCAAAATAGAGTCTCAAACCTTCAGGCACCAATTCATTTCCAGTATATTCCCTATCCTCGAGTCCTGATGTTACCGTTACACCGCTGTTAATATTACGTTTCGTAATTGCACCAGCATGAATATAACCTACACCATTGCTTATACCTGTAACAGACACTTCTTGACCTTCATACGCACCCTTTCCAACAATAGTAATGGTAATATTTCCAGGCTCTATGTTGTTTGAGTACGAAACCTCATAGTCCGTACCCTTGGTCAAAGCTTTACCATCCTCACCCGTTATAGAAAAAGAAGGCTCCCATTCTCTATTATTCCATGTATAAGTTGATGGATTAAGCGAGAACCTAATTTTACTTAAATCCTTGGTAGTCTGCTCAATAGCATCAGATTCATCTATACTAAGCCACTCACCAATAGGTATGTCTGGCAAACCAGAAATATCTGACACCGCAGAATATGCGGTCTTAAACGATAACAATCCGATAATCAACAATATCGGAAATGTTTTTCTAAACACTGATGTAGTCATCACGGTATATATTTAATTCAACTCTTATTTACTTAATTATACGCAAAGTGTACAAACACACTCTTCAACTCAATATATATAACTCTAAAAAAAACAAAATATTATGTTTGTACTCATATAATTAGACCCTAAAATTAATTATTTTGTTGCTTATAGCATAAAAAAAAGAGAGTTTTTTTTAATATTTTTTTACAAAATATTGAAAATCAGTTAAATATTTTTTTTACAAAGTAAAAAATTTAGATGCAATATTTTATGCAAAAGATTTCATAAAATAAGCTTTATATTTCAACTAATATCTCGACGAGAATTTATTATAATAAAAACATCTTAATAATCAATAAGAATAACCAAATCTAAATAAGTTATTATTTTAACACTCTTATAATCAGCAATTTACAAAATAAAATATAACTTCAAAACAAATTTTTTAAGATAAAATCGCATTTTATATATACACACGCAAAACTTTGCAACAAAATTTCATAAAAAAAGGCGGAAATTATCCGCCTTAAAAAAATTTAAGAAGCGTTTTTATGCTTTTATACGTTCCAAAATAACACCTAACCGAGCATCAGCTTCTGCTTTTTCTGCATCTTTAACGTTTTCTTCAAAATAAACGTTGGCTTCAAAGCTGCTACGCATTCCCGTTGCCCATTCGGTAAAGAATTTTTCACCCGGAAACTCCACTCCAAGTTTTAAATCTTTTTTTGCAGGAGATTTAACTGGAGGATGAACAAACACCGGCAATGTATCAGTAGGTTTTACCTTAGGACGTTCATTTTCTGATACAAAATCCCAACCAAGCGAGTTGACAAACTTATTAATCAAATTGGCAGAAATACGTGCAACGATGTCGATATTAGAAGTAAGTTGGAAAGTTTCAACGTGTTCTCTTACTGCATCAGCAATAATTTTTTTAAGATTTACACGATTTTTGCTTTTATTCAACTCATTGATAATCAAATCGGCAACCTTTTTACCCATTCCAAGTTCAGCCAAAAGATTTTCATCTTTCAACGCACTTATATATTCAAGCCAACGGCTCAACAAGTTTTCTGAAAAAATAAAAGCGCGATCTTTTACTTCGCCTTCTGTTTTTTCTGTTTTTTCAGCAATAAGTGTCTGAATATCAATACCTGTTTCGTCGAGAATCTTTTTAAGTTCGTCGTTGTTGTCAATGCCAAAATAATCTCTAAGTTTAGAAAGAATACTATCGGCACTTTCGTTTTCGTCTATAGAAATAAACTGACTTAACATTTCAATCAAATCGATAGAAACAATACGGTTAGAAACCTTATTTGCAACAGGAGCAGCCTTAACCGCATCTAAATCAATCTGTTTGTTCATCATAAGATCGAAATAAATTTTCCAAGAAAGGTCGTCAGTAATAGTAAGACGGTCGAGAAAATTGCCAAAAGTATTTTTATCTTTTTGCATTTTCATCAAAGCCATAAAAACTTGAGCAGCCGAAAGCCTTGCCTTTTTAAGTTTTTCATCAATGTTACCACCTTGATAAAAAGCAGAAAGTTCATCATAAAGTTGCTCTTTAAGCGAATCAATACCAGCTTTTATTTGCTCACGTTTAATTATGGGGTTGCAAGTTGGAGTCATGTACTTGATAATATAATCAATACCGCTCTTGTTTGGTTGTGTACACTCGTTCCAACATTCAAGTGGATTATGAACATGAGCCACAACATCAGGATGATTAACCCACGAATTTTGCATGTCGGTGAATTTTTGAACATATTCAGGACGCAAATTAGTTTCCTTTCCATCGGTGTCAAGCCCCTCAAAAAATGATTTTGACCACTTTGGATCACGCAAAGGAAATACATTTTTAAATGGTCCCATATTATCCCAATTTTGAATCCAAGAATCTCCAACAGAAATGCCCATTTGATCAGCAAAGTTAGCACCAATGCGAGCTTTCCATTTTGCGTTGTGAGTATCCAATTCACCAGGACGATCTGTGGCTGGATTACCAGCAAGTTCAATATTAAATTTGGTAAATACTACCAACAAAGGAATTAATTTTTCAATATCGTTTTGTCTAACAAGCGATGCAAGTTTACGCTCACGTTCAGCTCTTTTTTCTGGGCTTCCACCATGCGTGTTGCGAATCCATTCGTATAGAAATTTGCCAAGGTCGGTAACTTCAGGTTGCTTATCGTCCATACAAAAAAGTAAGGTAGAAATTTCATAATTAAAATTATACCTTGTAAAAAGAAAAGCAATTTTACCACGCAAGAAAACAAGAAGTTTATCATTGTTGTCTTTTTCCTCAAAAGTATTTTCAGGAATTTGTTGACGACTACGAGCTCCTGGAAAGTCAAGTATATCGGCATCTTTAAGAAAACCACGCATTGGATGATTTGCAGTTTGGTCGGCAAGCGGCAAAACAACTTCCGCAGTTAACGCACTGAGTATGCTACGATTAAGCGTTGCAATAAATGTTCCACCATCATAACAATTAACAGGAGGTTTCTCTCCATCTTTATAAAGTTCTCTCAATCGTTCAACA
Organism: uncultured Bacteroidales bacterium; assembly: GCA_937877455.1. Lineage (GTDB taxonomy): Bacteria > Bacteroidota > Bacteroidia > Bacteroidales > UBA3824 > UBA3824. The sequence continues at coordinate 9,951 of CALFIU010000090.1, read as the reverse complement.
TCAAGAATGGTGTCAGATTGAGGTGTTAAAGCATCCAACTCGGTGCGAACCTCTGAAAGGAAGTTAAGTTGTTTGAGTCCATCGCTAAGTTTTTGGAAAAGCTCTGTAAAGAATGGTTGTTTACCCCAAAGCACTTCAAAAACTTTATAACGCTGCGACGCATCAATATACGGAACAATTGATGCAATATCTTCCCAAAAGTTTATGTTGTTTAAATCCTTGATAATAAAGTGGTCGCGAAAATTTGAATTACAATATTCCTTTACATCATAAACTTCGTCTTCAGAAAAACCAGCACATACGCTACTTTGTAAACCTGATGCCAAAGTCTGAATTGTTTTTTGAATTTCGTCGCGATTTACATTGTATGTATAATGTGTAAGGTCTGACAAATATCCATTGGCAATAATTTTTACCAAATCTGCTTGACTAAAAAGTTTTAGAGCGTAAGGTTTAAAACCGTTTTGCCAAGTATCCAGTGTTGTAAATCTCGACACAAGACCAGTTGCTTCCTTTCCACCTCCTGGCGGATTAATGTTGGCAATAAAATCAACCTCTTGACCAGAGTCCGGCACTTTGACAAAAAGCGACGCTGCTTCAGGTGTTTTGGCAAGGTTTGATACCAAATAAGACTTACCAACCTGACTTTGACCAAAAATTGCTGCCGATGGACGTTTGGGCAGCGCACTTTCGTAACGTTTGGCATCACGCCGCAATTTTTTCAAATTGTAAATGGTTACGGCCTGCTTGTCTTTTTCTACATTGGCCGAAACCCATTTCATACTGTCTTCAATCACTTGTTTTATAACAGTACATTGATTGAGCAGTTGATTAGTTTCCGGAGTGTTTGACATATTTTTGTGATGTTTAAAAGTTTCTGTTTAATTTTTGTATTTTTTGTAACTATAAATCAAATACCACTAAGCAACAAAAGCATAAACGATAAATAAGCAGCAGAACCTGCCGCGCCATATCCAAAGTTTCGCATCACTTTTCGGCATTTGATTTTTTTAGCTTCATTTTTATAGGCATTATAATAAATATCGTTTTCAAGGCAATGCTTGTCAGCAAGAAGATTGCGATCAACAACTGGAGTTGTAACAGCAGGAATAATCAACGGACTAATTAAAATACCAAGAGGAATGGCCAGCCCACGGAAACCTCCACCGTCAAACTGACTACGGGCATCTTTTACCGCCATATTTGCTATAGACGTAGAATCCATTGAGTTTAAACTCAATGACTTTGCGCTCTTTCCCGCATCTCTTGTTGGAACAGAAATGCTGTCAACTTTTTTCGTTTTAGATGCCTCTGGTTGAGAATTTTGTTCATCAGAAAATTCATAGACATCAAAATCCTCCCCATATTGCGCACTCACACCATACGGGATGCCGACAAGCACCAAGATTAACAACAAATTATACCCTAATATCCGCATATTTTACAGTTTTTTTTGTATCTCGCCTAACAACGGCAAACGATACACCTTCTTTAATTTGAGCATTACCAAGCCCACCAGCATTATGAATGTCGGGGTCAGCATTGAGAGTTTGCTCTGGCGAAATAAAATCGTATTGCGAAAAAAAAGTACTACAATGTTTTGCCGTATAGTCCAATATTATACGCCGCTCGCTAACAAAACATCCCGAAATGTTGGCAAGCAACTTTGTTAAGGCATTATACACGTTGTCAAGATTTACTTTTTCGTCATCGCCGAGATTTGTAATAACAGATTCAAGGTAAACCCAACCCTTGGCAAACTTAATCGCAAAAACTGGAAATTTGCTATCTGAACCATTTTCAAGTCCTTCATTAAAAGCTTGTATCAATTGTTTCTGAGGCTCAGTTTCCTCTCCTGGATTGCGAAACATTCCATTAACAAACAAATCTAATGGCAATGAAGCATTAAGTTTACTTTCTACAGCAGCCTTTTCTCCTTCAAGATTTTCCATTTTTTCGCGCATTTCTTGAAACTTGACATTATATTTTTCAATTTTTTCATCCATGCGCTGTTTTACCAAAGCCTCAACTGTAATATTATCTACTTCTTCTGTACCAGATTTTAAGCCTCCAATAGCTCTATTGATTTGCAAGATACTATTCTGCGAAAAAAATGTTTTAATAATTTTTTCGAGCCATTGTTTGGTATCAATATCCTTGTCAGTATAAGGTAATTGTAAATTAGGATTGTTTTTCAACTCATTAAAAACTTCCTCACCTACAAGACCTTGAAGCCATTCAGCAATATCAATAGCCGATGCAGAAACGTCACCAGAATGAGCATTTTCAATACGTTGCGTTAATCCATGACTAACAACATTATCAGTCTCGGAAGTATCCGTAACAGCATTAATTTTTTTTGTCAACGAGAGTTGAGGACGGCTTTCATTGTCCGCCCCACTCTCCTTGTTAGTGTTGGTGTTTACCGACAAACTTAATTTAGCCATATAATCAAGTATTTATGACGTTAAACAACTAATTATCAAACAATTGAATAAGGAATATACCTGAATCCATCCAATAGCCATGTTCATCGGCAAGCGATTGTAACGAAAGTTTCAAGTTTTCGGCAGCAACTTTTTTGCCGTCCCTATCCATAACATTACGCAATGGCTTTAAACGTTCCTTATCTCGCGGATCTCGCTCAATATCAAAAGTTAACGGTTCACGATCTTTTAACTGACGAGCAGCCTCACTCGACGAATAAACAAGTTTATACATAGGAGCAGAAATCCAATCGTCGGTTGGCATCTGACGCATACCAAGCATCATGTGCCCAAAAAACTTAATATTTTTTGTATCGGTGTCTGGATCAAGGAAAATCTCTTTCAATCGCGCTTTGTTAGGATCGTACTCACCAATGTAATCGGCAGTAGAGCAGAAATTGCGTTTCAAAAGCGAAGTGTCGATTGTAAAATCATCAAGACGACGCAAGTTTCCTGCCATTAGTGCAACTGTTGCACCAACAGCCACACATGTTTTAGGATCTTTTATAACACCAGTACCTTCTGCAAACGGATACCATGTGCCAATTCGATAATGACCAAGTTGAATAATCTTGTCTGGTGTAACAGGTAAGTATTTAAGGAACAAATCTCTAACAACTGGCAAAAGACTTGGACGCCCCGATAGCAGAACATAATCACACTCATATTGTGCAACAATACCACAAAGGTCGCCAATCATTTTTTCGACAACGTCTTTTACAACTTTGTTGGTTCCTTCATTGTCAAGTTCCCACGTAATATTCTCTATATTAAAATCTGTACAACCTTCATTTGCAAACTCGCGGTTGATATATTCCACCAATTGCTGGTTAGGATGCGGATAGTTGACAAAAAACGAATCAAAACTACGTTTTTCGCGTGGACGTTCTTCTGATGCGTGCTGTAATACATCCGTAGCAATAGGAATAGCTATCTGCATAGCAAACTGCTTTTTCATAAGTTTGTCTTTTGCAGTGGTGCGTCCCAAGTAAGGTCCAAAAAGGAAATTCATTACGTTAACCGAATTACGACAACCATGCTTTTCGGCATAAATTTTAATAGTAGGCAATACAATGCGTTCAATTACACGCTTTAGAATATCATCTCCAGCCAAATTGAAACCTTCCCAAAACATTGGAGCAGGAGTAAGCACCGAAATATTTGCACCCGGATTTGCTTGATAATTAGCAATCATAAGGTCGGTTGTTCCACCACCAATGTCAACACTTGCAATGGTAACAGCAGGTTGATCAGGATAAAGTGTGTCGGAACGTTTTTTACCAACAGTGTTAATATAAAGGTTGGCATTGTTCATAAACCTATCCTTTATCTCTCCATATACAAATGTGAGTTGGTTACAAGTTGCTTCATCGTAATTCCAATCTTCACGTTTTTCAGCATCGCGACGTATATCATCGGCATCAGGTATAATTTTAAGATTTTCGTCAATAAAATTAGTTCCAAAATAAGATTTTAATGCGCTAAGAGCTTCTTTGGCATGGTCGCGAAGAATAACCTGCTCTGTTTGCAACATGGCAGTTGGACATGTTAACACAATACGTTTGAGCCTACGAGGAAGATTTTCTTGACCTTGGCGTTTACGAAAACGATAAGAATTTACGTAAGTAACAGCTTGCATAAAAATTTCGCTCAACGCAAAAGTCATCAACGAACTTCTACTGAAATAAGGATTCATTGCTGGATAAGGCTTTTTCATTTCTGGGTCTTGTTCTGCCTTTTCACGCTCTTTTTCAAGTAGTTTTCCATCTTCTGTAAACAATTCTGCAATACCATAAAGCGCAGGTTTTGCAAATGCTTCTTGTGTCTTTGAAATATAAGTCCAAGGGAATGCGCGTTTTTCTGTATCCCAAAGATAACGTTTGGGACTGCTCATCACCGAATTGGAATTATCGGCGGTGTTAAGCACAGTAAGTCTTGCAGCTTCTTTGCCAATACGCACAAGACTCGGCCATGCAAATGCTTTTGGATTTCCACTCATTATAAATTGCGACTCATCACCAAGCGTTGTTTTTACAAACGCGACACGCATATCAAATGGGTCGCTATATGTACGATCTGGATAAGTCATATCCCTTATTTCCAACGGTACAGCATCGGTAAACTCAAAAGGTTGTCCTGTTTTTACCGACTCTACCAAAATTCCTGTAGTACGAGAATTGCCTACATCAAGAATTAAATCAACATCTATGCAAACATTGTGTGTATGAAGGGTAAGTTTAGGAAATGCCTCTGCTTTACCCAAAACTTTCAACAACGTAAGATAATAAGATGTGTGAAGAAAATTGTATTCATCGTTTACTTTTCCAAGAGCTTCACGTTTTTTTTCAAATTCTCCTCTTAACCATTCTTGAACCCATGGTCGCGCGCAGAAAAAGAAATTATCTTCCTGCCTTGTAGCGCAATCAAACACAGAGTTTTGAGCATCACGAACTGTTGGTGTCAGATAAGCCTCTGAATTATCTTCGCAACGTGTGTCAAATGCCAACACCACATTGTGGGTGTATTGACTATCTTCATCGGTACCAGAAATACGGCTAAACCACATCATCGCCCACGTTTCGGGTCCTTGCTGCAATTTTTTTCCATCATAACTGCGACGAAGGTAGGGAATTGGAATCCATACACCTTCATAACATTCAACGGCTTCACGCGCCCTTACTGTAATTATTTTGTGTTCGGGAATAGTTTTTATAAGATTTTGCGGAATACGTGTTTCGTCAATATCACCCGTTTCAGGGTCGGCTGCAGCCTTTTGTATTTCATCGGTAAGTTCAATGTATTTTTGGAGTTTTTCGTGATAATAAGGAAACACAAATGTTATTTCCTTGTTACCTTCAATGTCTTCTTCGAGTTTTTCGTAAAAATCTCCGTTTACTTTCATAGCATTTGATTTCTGCCCCAAATTTATCTTAATGGAGTGAAACTGTATGCCAGAATTTGCTATTAAACTGAAATCTTTCATATAGTTATTACGGTTCTTAATTTAACATTCTTATTTATAATGTGTTATAATTCATCCTTTTAAATAGAAATATCAACTTCGTTGTCTTGTTCGGCATTCTTACCTTTATTTTGGCAATAAGGACAAACAACCATTGACGATGGGTAAATTTCTCCGCAAAATTTACATAATGCCAATTTTCCTTTTGCCTTTTCAGGCTGTTGTACAACATTCTGTTCTTCAGAAACATTTGCAGAAGAAACCTTTGTTTCCACATTAGATAGCAATTGAACACGCTCCTTAACTTGCACATTGGTATCTTGATTGGCAACAGCATTTTGCGTATAAAGATCAAAATAACTACGCTGACTTTGCCACCCTTTATCGGTAAGAAATCTTTCGTGATAACTTTCACCACGGGCAACACAATATCGCCCACAAATATTACCACCAACAGAAGATGTTCGTTTCAATGGCCTTCCAATAGTTAGTTTAAGTGCATTATTTTTGTTTATAACTGGCTTAATATCTGTTAAATCCAAAACATATTGAATTTCATTTCCTTGTTTGTTTTGAACAAAAACTATATATAGCCTCGGCGTACAAGCCAAAAGATGACGTATTAAACTGTTTTCTATAACAAAATGAGCCAAAACACCATCACAAGGCGTTTCTACATTAACTCCATTGGCATCCTGTCGCCACTTTAATAAATCCATAATGGTTTTTCAAATAGTTTTTATGAGAAAAAATCAATTTTTCGTAGCAAACAAATATATGTATTTTTTTTTTAAGAAAAACTTTTTTAGGTATTTTTTTATTTTTCGTTACCAAAATCATAAAAAACACGCTATTACAAAACTATTTTTTTAGAAAAAAATGTCTTTAAATAAATAATGAGAATTAGTCTAACTAACAAAGAAATAAGTGTTAATATAAACACTTTTATAATAACACTTTACAGTATAATTGAATACTAAAAAAGAAAAGCAAAATTTTTAATAAATACAATAAAAAAAGTCTAAAAAAATAAGTTCTCAAATTAAACTCACTTTTTTAGACTATATTTTTATAAAAAATATATAGCAACTTACCACTCCAATTTGTCAAGCATTTTATCTACAATGCCATATTGAAGAGCCTCGTTACTATCCATCCAATAGTCGTTTTCAATATCTTGCAAAACAGTATCAAAATCTTTACCGCAGTTTTCTGAAAGAATTTTTGCAGTTAAAGTTTTAGTTTTATTAATCTGACGTGCAGTAATTTCAAGATTAGATGCCTTATCTTGAAAATGTCCACCGATGCTTGGTTGATGTATCATTACTTCGGCATTCGGAAATATAAAACGACTTCCCTTTTCGCCACCCGAAAGCAATATCGAAGCCATTGATGCACAAAGCCCCATGCAAACCGTCCTCACTGGCGATTTTATGAGTTTCATAGTGTCGTATATTGCCAAACCTGCAGTTACCGAGCCTCCTGGACTATTGATATAAAAAGTAATTGGCTTACCTTGCTCTTTCATGTCAAGATAAAACAAACGGTTAACCACCTGTTCTGCAGTGTCGTCCATTACAGCTCCCCAAAGAAAAATGGAGCGTTTTTCCAAAAACTTTGAACTAAAATTAATATCTCCCAAGCCTTTGATTACGGTGTCTAAACCGTTGTTTTGTTCATTGTTTATCATATTCATGATTTTACTTTTTTTCTCTGATTAAAACTTGGTCTATCAAACCATATTCTTTAGCTTGCAAACTTGTCATCCAAAAATCGCGATGAGAATCCTTTTCTACTTTCTCTACAGATTGTCCAGTATGCTCGGCTACAATCTGATACAAATCATTTTTGTAAGAAAGTATCTGATTAACATCTATCTGTATATCAGAAGCTTGTCCGCCAGTGTAGCCTGATGGTTGGTGTAACATTATACGAGAATGTTTTAAAGCATAACGTTTACCTTTAGTGCCTGCGGCAAGCAACACAGACCCCATGGAAGCTGCCATTCCTGTACATGTACACGAAATATCACAATTGATATACTGCATTGTATCGTATATTGCAAGACCACCTTGGACAGAACCACCAGGAGTATTGAGATAAATCTGCACATCCTTTCCAGGGTCGCTACTTTCGAGAAAAAGAAGTTGTGCTTGAATGATGTTACAAACCTCTTCGTCTAAGGCTGTACCAATGAAAATAATTCTATCGGCCATAAGACGAGAAAAAACGTCCACTTCGCGGAACGGCATTTCACGTTCTTCTATAACAGCACGTGTCATATCAGTTACGGCACGAGAATATTGGTCGAATGTGTTGCCGGAAATGTTTTTGTGCATTACGGCATATTTTCTAAATTCGTTATTGTCCATATTGTCAATTATTTTAGCAAAGTTGCTGTTTTTCGTGTTGAATTAACCGTTGTAAGACGGCTTTAATAAAAAAACTTTTGTCTACAAGCGAAAAAACGCTATTAAAAACGCAAAAAGAAGTATCCCGAAATATAAACTTTCAGAATACTTCCGGCAATATTTTATTCTGTTTGAATATTATTGAAAAAGTTTGTTAAATTCGTCTAAAGTAATATCCTTTGTTTCAAGGTTAGATTTTTCTTTAACAAGATTAATTATTTTGTTAGAAATAACCATATTTCTAACAATATTCTTGTCGCGTTCACGTCCTAAACGTTCTTTTGCATAGTTGTCAAGTGCATCTGCAGGCAAATGTTGAGGTGTTATACCATACTGCATAAACTCAGAAATTGTCATTTCTTTAGCAGCTTCAAGTTCTTCGTCTGGCGAAACTGTAAAATTGTTTTCTTTTACAATCTTTCCTTGAATAAGATTCCAACGCAAGTCGTTTTCAAATGTCGGATAATCTTGTAAGAATGATTCTTTTGTCTTACCTTCGTTTTCTTTGCGAGTAAGCATCCATTTAACCATAAAATCAACTGGCAAATCAAATTTAGTATTTGAAGTAAGAACCTCTCTAACGTCAATCATAAGCTTATAGTCGCTGTCGCGTTCAAGCGTAGGTTTATAGTTCTCAACAATTTTTGCACGCATTTCTTCTTCGTTGTGAACAGTATCTGCGCCAAAAAATTTATCAAAGTTTTCTTGATTGAGTTCGCCCGGTATAAAATCTTCGATTTTATCAATATGGAAAGCAAAATTTGCATTGATTGTATTAAAATCGATTGCATTATTAGCAAGCATATATTTAGCATCGGTTTCATTAGGGAATGCCTTTTTCAAATCAAAATTAATCTGCTCACCAACTTTTTTGCCAATAAATTGTTTCTTTGTGTCCTCGTCTTTAACACTTGAAACAAGCATAGATGTATTGTTAGACAAACCGTTTTCAAGTTTATTACCTTCTGCATCTACTTGAAATACAGAACCTTCAAGTTTTGACTTTTCACCAACAACATCAGCAGACTCAAACTTACCAGCCTGCGATTTATAAGATTCAATTTGTTGATTTAAAAAGTCATCAGACAAAGTTACATTGTATTTTGTAAACTTAAGCGAGTTGTCAACAACTACATCAAATTTTGGAGAAAGAGCCACATCAAAAGCAAAAAGCAACTCAGGCTGCTCAAAATCAGGTTGCGACTTTTCTCTTTCGCTTGGCAACGGTTGTCCTATATAGTCGATTTTTTCGTTATCAAGGTATTCAAAAAGTTTTTCGCCAACAAGTTTGTTAATTTCTTCAAAAGTAACCATTTTTTCGTATTGACGTTTTATCAAACCCATAGGTACTTTTCCTTGGCGAAAACCAGGCATAGCCACTCTTTTACGATAATCTTTAAGAGTTTTTTCAACATTTTCTTGATAATCTTCTTTTACCAAAGAAATTTTTATTGTGGCTATAAGCTCATCAATATTATTTTTTGTAATCTGCATTTGAAACTAAAAATTTTTCGTTTAGTTTTATAAACTATCAAACTATAATGTTTGTAAACAAAACAAAACCGCTTGCATGGTTTTAAAACATGTAGGCGGTTTTTCTGTGCGGATGAAGGGACTCGAACCCCCACGCCCGAAAGCATTAGATCCTAAGTCTAACGCGGCTACCAATTACGCCATATCCGCCTGTGGGTAAAGCTTTTCCACCATTCCCACCTTCCGAAAAGCACCTGCAAAGATACATTTTTTTCTTGACATGTAAAGTTTTCTTTTCACAATTGTCAGGGCAAACGCATCAAATTTCCAGCAGTGAGAACAGGTAATCGATGCTCCAGCTTGCCTTGAGCCGTTTGGTTACCAGGCTTCCTTTGCCTTTGTCGCGCTTGAGGATGTTGAGCGAGAATTTGCGGACGAGGGCGAAGTTTTCTGCGGCCATGCCCGCACGTTTTCTCCGCCAATCCTCGCCGAAAGTCATGTCCAGCACCCAGTGCAGAGAGTTCTCCACCCCCCAATGGCTGCGGATATGGCGTATGAAGTCGGCCTCCTTGCCAAGGCTGCTGATGTACCAGCGTGTCTCGGTGGCTTCCTCTTTGGT
>CALFIU010000089.1 GCA_937877455.1 uncultured Bacteroidales bacterium | reverse complement strand
CTTTTGTACACGCGCTCAACTATTACAACTGTTTCAAGGAACTTTCCACGGGAAAAGGTTTTGCCGACTTGGTGTATGTCCCCGTTGTAAAATCGCCTGAGCATCCGGCAATCATCATCGAATTGAAAATCAACGAATCAACCGGAAAAGCATTGCAACAGATTCAAAACCGCCAATATTTCGACGCCCTCGACAACTACAAAGGCAACCTCCTTTTCGTCGCCATCAACTACGACAAGGACACCAAAAAGCACGTCTGCGAGATTACGGAGTGGGAGAAAAAGTAATTGTTTTATAATTAAGTATGAAAAAAATAAGTAGTACTTGTAAAGGGATTTTATTAACTATTGTTGTAGTGGTAGGAGTACTGGTTGTTGGTTTGATAATAGGTTTAAGTTATCAAAAAAAACGAAATCACCTTTACCGACCGTCAAATGCAGATTTCCGGAATTTATGGAAAAGATTATAACCTCGCTGACATTGAAAGTGTTACATAAAAGACGAAAAACCGATTACGACATTAAGGACAAATGGTTTTAGTATTGGCGGAATAAAAAAAGGACGATTTTAATAAGCCAAAAATAATGTGGAAAATCATTGGCTGCAATATCAATTTTTGCTTTGATGAAAAACAAATGATTTGTAATAATGCAGTCAATATTATGGTAGGTAATAAGGATAACTTAATCCAATTTTGTGGATTAATGAACTCTAAGTTGTTTGATTGGTATTTGAAAGCAACTACCGAGGCAGAAGTACAAGGAGGAGGTATTCAATTATATGTTACAACACTTGAAGATACACTTTTGAAGTTGAATTTTCCAAGTAGTTTTACTGATAAAGTGCGCCAACGTATTGTAAATCAAACCTCTGATAACGAATTGAATAACTATATTTACGAGTTATACAATCTCAATCCCGATGAAATCGCCTTTATAGAGAATAATGTTCGGTAGATGTCGTGGAAACCGTAAAAAAACAATACCCGGCAGTTTGATTGCTCAGGGACTGTCGGGACTTAACATTGCAAATGTATTTAGTAAATTTATAACAACAAAAATTTAAGTGTGAAAAAATGTTAAATACCAACAACAAGTTTACACACATTGTTTATGTGGTTCAAACCGTAAAGGAAATCTGCGGAGTTAATTCCCATCCAGCCAAATAGAAGTTCAATTGAATTGTAGCAATCTACAATCATACGAGTAACTATAGTATTTGAATTGCCAAAACAAACTGGTTCATGGTGTGCAATTCTATTGCGGACAATATTGATACAGTCCAGTTTGGCAAACACGAATGTATTATCATAATGCAATGTAGGGGTTGAAGTCGGTTTGTTAGGAAAAACGCTTAACAGACAACGGTTTACCAGTCGGTATTGGACATTGTTGTACATAAATTTCCACACGCCGAACTCCATTTCGGCGAGAAGCTTTGTATGAGTGTAGTTGTTGTTCCTAAGCAAATCTTCATATGCTTTTTTTATAATTTTTTTTGTTCCTAATACACGAGGGTCGGAATCAAACCTCCCTCCTGGCAATATGCTATCGCGCAACCAATCGTTGCCGAAGTTTTGTTTCATCACCTTGTCAATCCTATTGCGTATGGCAACTTCAAAGCAACTGATAATAGTGAACATTTCTTGCGACAGTTTTAGGTTGTAGCGATACAGTGTCATTGCCTTTTTAGTATTGTTGGCGCACGCCTGCAAATATCTTTGCATACGCTCAGGAGAGATGATATCTTCAAATTCTTCGTACTTCATATCAATGAGTTTTTGCAAAGGTACTCATAATATTAGTAAATTCAAAATTTTATATCTCCCATAGCATTTTTCCGACGATTTTAATAAGCCAAAAATAATGTACCCAAATATGACAAAGTTTTTGCCATTTTATTTTGATACAAAGGGATTCTATCAAAATGACAAATCATTTATGATAACGGGAAATCATATTGCGTTCTTGATAGCGTTTCTTAACTCATCGCTATTCAAATACTGTTTCATCGACAATTTTCCCGAATTGCAAGGAGGAACACGAGAGTTGCGCAAAATCTTCTTCGACAAAATACCTGTCATTGAAGTTGACGGTGAAACAGATAGCAAGTTCAAAGCACTTGTTGATGACATACAACAAGAATACACAAAAGAGAAGGCAATCGAGATTGACAACATTATTTTTGAAATGTACAAACTCTCTGATGACGAAAAAAGTGAAATAGGTTTTGTGGAAATCAAATAAAAGTATTATATTTGCAGTTGTATAAAAAACTAAAACCACCGGCTTGACCGAAGTCAGGGGCAGGGTGGGATTCAAGATGATGCAAAGATAAAATTTTTCCTATATATTTGCAAAAAAATAAATTGGCAAATAAATAGGTTTATGTATATTTGTGCACTATGACACGTAGCGAGATAATAGATAAAAACAAGGCGTTGTTTTGGTACACGCCTGAAAATCAGAAGCAAAACATCAGCGACTCCTTGTTGATAGAGACCATCTTCAACGAGGGTTCGCTTGACGACTGCCGTCAATTAATTTTAACACTTGGCGGCAAGCACGTTGCACAGGTGTTTTTTTCGGCGAAAGGTCGCCAAAAAGAGAACTATTATCCCGAAATCTACCATTTTTTCTCATTAGTATTGAAGAAGTATGCATAAAGAAGTCTTAAACGGCAAACAAATTGAATTGCTGACTGTAATGGAGGCATTCAAACGAGAATACTACCTTGTGGGCGGTACCGCAATCGCCTTGCATATAGGGCATAGGCGTTCTATTGATTTCGATATGTTCAAACTTTCGCCTATAAATCACAAAAAGAACCTTGACAAATTGAACGCATCGGGTTTCTCTTACACGGTAACGCGCCGTGTAGCAGAACAGATGAATTTGATTGTCAACGATGTAAAGGTTACATTTTTCCAATATCCATTTGCAATCAAAGCAACCGCAAAATTTGAAAACATCTTTCGCATACCATCTTTAATCGATTTGGCGGCAATGAAAGCGTATGCACTTGGTCGCCGTTCTAAATGGAAAGATTATGTGGATTTGTTTTTTCTCATAACAGAGCATTATTCAATTAAACAAATATCAGGAAGAGCAACCGAAATATTTGGAGAATTGTTTTCCGAAAAACTCTTTCGTTCTCAACTATGCTACTTCGATGACGTTGACTATACCGAACAGGTAGATTACATTATTGCCAATCCACCTTCGGACGACAAAATAAAACAAACGCTTACTGAGTTCGCCGTGGAATTTTAAAGAATCCGACGATTTTAATAAGCCAAAAATAATGTGGAAACGCGTTGGCTCTATTTTGCGTTTTTCATACGATGACAAAGGTTGTTTGGGATTGGACAGCACTTGTTTTGCAACGGGCGAACACATCAAGTATCTTGTAACAATTCTGAACTCCAAATTCGGAAACTACTTGCTTCAAGATGCACCTAAAACAGGAACGGGCGATTTGCTGATTAGCGTTCAGGCTGTTGAACCTATAAATGTGCCTATTCCAAACGCAGATTTAGAACGTGAGATTGAGAATTGTTTTCAAAAGGTAATAAACGGAGACGTAACTATCGAAAACCAAATAAACCGCAAAGTATATGAACTTTACGGTTTATCTGCCGAAGAAATCGCCTTTATCGAACAATATTCTCTATAAAGGCAATTTCGTCTGGATTGAGGTTGTATAACTCGTAAACCAAATTGTCAATGGGTTTATCTGTTGTACAATCTTGAATTTCAACTTGCAACGGTGAAGCACTAAACTTTGGAATTGGCAATTTTTCAAAGAAAGCTTTTTTATATCTGTACCCTTTTTCTCCAAGTCCTCCACCTGCATAGAATGTTTTGAAAAACCATGCTACTGTTTTGGCATTAAACAAATTACATAAATAATGCAAATGTTTTCCTGTTAAAATAAACGTAGTAGCTTCTGGCATAAAATGTTCTTTTTCATCAAAATAAAATTGAGGAGACTGAACAATTTCTGAGTAGCAAATTTTTGGCTTATTAAAATCGTCGGAATAGTTTGCTCCCCAACGTTGCATAGCGTACCATTCGTAACGTATGCCTGTTTCTGCCTTATTACGTGCAGAAAGTTGTTTCTTGTATTGAGATAGGTGTTGGTAGATAGCGGGATACTGTTTCTTAAATGCTTGTTCCGCTTTTTCTGATGCACCTTGAATTGTAGGATCTTTGTGCAACGGGAAATGCCATGGAATGTACACAAGCCACAGCCCTGCCCAATCGTAGCCGTACCTCTTGATGTCCCTGCCGCGCAAAATTGGTCTAATTATCTCAGCCGTTTTTTGGCGTTCTTCGGCGGTGGCGCACGCCGCCAATATCTCGTCTTTCTTTTCGGTGGTGATTATAAAGGCATCGTTGAAACCGGTGAGTACGCCTCGGTAAATGTTGATATCCCAATCTTTGAGGGGTGTTCCTACGGATTCTATTTTGCGCTTGATGCTTTGTTCTATGGGCGAGAGTATCACCCACGAATCTCCCGCAGGGAAATTGCACTGCACAGTGTTGTTCTTGACAAAGGCAGCAAGGTTTTTCAAATCCTGTTTTGAAAGCGTTTTGGCAGAGCAAGCGAGGGTTTGGTTTTGCGGCGCGTGCTTAGCGTAGATTAGGATGTTGGTGTCAACAGTTGCGCTGTCAAAAACTTTTACGCCAGCAAAGTCGATGAGTAACAAGGGGTTGGTTTTGCTTGCAAAAAAAGATCTGAGTGCCTCGCCGTAACCTGCCCGCATCCATTTGTTGGAGGTGATGAAACAACACAGCCCTCCTTCTTTTAACAATTGGTGCGCTCGCTCGTAGAATAGGCAGTAGATGTCGCCGGTTTTGGCAAAAGATTCGTATTTGCAGTTTTCGTACTCTTTGGCAAGTTTTCCGCCGTTGTTTTGAAGTTGTATGTACGGCGGATTGCCAATTATGATGTCGAAGCCGTCGGATATGTTGAACATAAAGTCGGGATCGAAAAACTTGGCAGAAGAATTTTGGTCGTAAGGATTCCACGAAGCAAGTTCGTCGGCATCAAATCCGCTTTTGAAACCTTGTGAGAGAAGGCTAACTAATTCTTTGCGCAATTTTTCGTCTTGCTGACGGAGTATTTTTTTGTCGTTAGCTTTTTTTGCGTTGAAATGTCTGTGGCGTATTTCCAATAGCTGTTTCCTCGTTGAATATATCTGGGTGTCAATAAACAGATTTTGTTGCACAGGCTGTTTTTTGGGATTTTTGAGACCTATCAACGAATCGGCGCAAACAAACTTGGTTTCGAGGTTTGGCAAGGGCGAAATGCCAAAATTGTCTTTGGTTTCGTCCTTTTTTACGTCGCAAATCAACGAGATAAAAAACCTTAGTTTGCAAATCTGAACCGCTATTTGCTGAATGTCGGAACCGTAGATGCAGTTTTCGATGATGTGGAGTTTCAGCGCGTGGATGTCTTTTGCGTCGTCGGGGCTGAGTTTGGCTATGATGTCGGCTATGCGGTTGAGTATCCCCATGGGGAAAGCTCCCGAACCGCAGGCTGGGTCGAGGATTTTGATGGCTTTGAGCTTTTCTACTATTTTTGCGTAATCTTGGGCAAGTAGCAGGTTGATTTCCATTTTCTGCAACGCACCATTTTCCGTTTTGTCAACGGCGATATACGGTTCAAAATCATCTTTGAAAATACGGTCGGCAACGCCTTCTTCTATGCCTTGGTTTATTAGGTATTGCCTGATGCTTTGGTCCACCATGTAGCCCACCACTTCTCGTGGCGTGTAGAACGAGCCGGAGTCCTTTCGGACTGTTTCTTGGGTTTCGGGGTTGAACGCTCCGAGGAGGTTTTCAAAAATTTTGCCCAAAAGTTCGGGGTCGAGGGCAACGGTCTGTTCGAGCGGCGTGTTTTCCTCAACGGTGAAGTTGTATTGACGGAATATGTCAAAAAGTCCGTTGTCTTTCTCGAAGAAAAGGTTGTTGGCGATGAACGCGCGGTTGGTGTAACGCCCGCTACGTTTGGAATCGTTGCGACTGAAACCATCGATGTTGAGTTTTACGCCGTCCATCTGCGTGTCCTTGTCGAGACATTCAAAAAGTCCGCCGTTGAGAAACGGAATCGAGGCGAATAGCTGTTTTATTTGGTCTTTGCCGATATTGAAAAGTTCGTCGTATCGGTAGAGGTTTTTGGAATCGCGACTACCAACTTTTTCTGCAAATTCACGACCTTTGATTTCGCAGTTGAGGGTTGCGAAAAATAGGTTTTGGAGTATCGCGTTGTAATACTGCGAACTTTTGTCGTCGAGTGGGTCAAAGTCTTTGAGTACATCTTTCAACTCGTCGGCATCAAAAAGTTTCTCGTCCACAAGTTGATTTTGCTTGATGAACCAGACGAACATTATTCGTGTCAGGAATCTGATGATGTGTATTTCCAAATGCTCAAAATCGTCTTTTTCGGTGTTGGTCATGTTTGGGAAATACGCCAAGCCCTTGACCCTGTCGGTGGCACGGAGAAACCAATCATAAATTTTGTTGTAAAACTCCTTTGTGAGTGCCTCAACCGAGAATGCTTCCTCCAAATCATCATCACTTACAAGGCAGTCGCCGTCTTCATCTATCTTGCCACAAAGTTTGTTGAACCTTTCGTTGGCGGTGCGAGGATTGTATTGACGACCGAAAACGTATGTGTAGCGTTTGGCGGATGTGCTGTCTTTCTGACTTTCGCCCTTTTGCAGAAACGAAAAACGCCAACTTCGGTTTTCGGGATTTTCGTAACGGAACACCATGAAAGCGTTGCCCATTTTTTGCAACTGACGGCGTACAACGTTTTGTATTCCAACACGTGAAAGCGAAATCTTGCTTTTACTGTTGATAATGATTTCAAAAACTTCCAACGGAGATTCTAAGGTATTGATTTCTCCTGTTTTGCGGATTGCCTTGATGTTGGCGGCTTCGGCGGCTTTGCGCAAAGATTCGTTGTCGCGGATATAGTCGTCCTCGGCAGTGGAATCGTCAAAATTGCCAAAAATTTTAACCAAAACCTCGTTCTTGAAGTAATCGAAGTTTTGGTAGTCGCTTGATAATATGTTGGTAAAGTCTATCATTTTTTTTAGTGTTAACCAATTCTATAAAATGCTGTAACTGCCTGACCGCGTTTCTTTTCGGCGATGTCGGCAATATGGGCGAATGTGGCTTCTGCCCACGAATGAGTGTTTTCCATAATGTTTATTTGTTAATAATTTTAATTTCTTCGTCGGTCAATCCGTACAAATTGTAAACCAAACGGTCGATTTCTTTTTCGTCTGCGCTTGTATCGGCTTGTGGATTTGCTTTCTTGGCGGCAAGAATTCTGTCAACAAGGTCGATGATTGGCTGGTGCTCGGCGGGGGCGGCGGTTGGGATTGGCAGTTTGCCGACTCCGTTTTCAAAATACTCGAACACGCCGCTGCCTGTCTGTTTGCCAATCGACTTGTAACGGAATGACAACACCCTTGAATTAAGCAACGCCAAAAGGTATTTCAAGCCAATGTCCTTGTTGGTGTCGAATATAACGGTCGTGTTGGTAAGCCCGATATAGTCGGCGGATTCGTCCAAGGCGAACATATTGGACTTGCTGCGGTATGAGCACCATATCTTGTCAAGGTGGTAGTATTCTTTGTGCATGGCAAAAGTATATTTCCACCAAGTGCTTGTCTTGCTTCGTTTTATCTGTGCCCTGCCGCAAAGAGCCGTTTTGTGTGCTTTGAGATGTTTTTGTATGCTTTTGGGCAAATCTTCAAACTTCTGCACGTCCTCAATATAGAGCATATATTCGTTTTTTTCGGTATGGGTGTATCTTCCGATTATGTCGCCGCACATTCTGCGTTTGATGTATTTGGCGGGGAATTGTCTGGGGTATTCCGAAAAACAGAACACGTCGTTGGCTGCGGTTTCCATTCCTTTGCCAATCTTGAACAAAACCCGCAGTTGGCTGTGGTCGCCGTCGATTTTTGCGTTTAATTTTGCGATTGAGGAATCTATGAGGGCGAATACGGAATCCTTTTTGAAATCCACATCGAACACGTTATTGATGTCCTCAATATATTCGATTGCCTCTTTTTTGGTGTAGTCCTTGCCTTTCATATTGACGGCTGAAATTTTGTCGGAATTTTTTGCGAGCGAGGTAATGCAGGTGGTAATCGACGCGCTATGGAACACCATGTATTCCTCGAAATTTACGATGGATTTCAACCGTCCCGATTCGAGCATTTTGTTGCGGAGTTTTTTTGCCTTGTCGGAAAACAGGTACGCATTGGAAGTGATGAAACAGATTGCGCTGCCAGATATGTCCAACGCCAAGCGGAAGAAATAGAACAATATGTCCGACTTGTCTTGCCAAATGTCCGAATACGTGTTCATTACCGCCTCGGCGTATGGCGAGTGCGCGCCCAATGCCTGGATATTGAAGTACGGTGGATTGCCGATAACGACATCGAAGCCGCCGTTTGCGAAAATGTCGGCAAACCACGTGTGCCAAAGGAAAAATTGTTGGTTGGCGTGGAACTTCACCGATGAAAAATCTTTTTCGATTTTCTGTTCTTTCAATTGCTTTTGCACGTTGGCGGCTATCAGGGTGCGCATTTTTTGCTTTGTGGCGTGGTCGGTAATTGCAAAATAATCCGACACAAGTTGTTTGAGTTCGCGGCGTAATATATCGAGTTTGTCGTCAAACATTGTAATCTGATAGCCTTCGCCATTTTCATTTTTCTGTTTTGTAAGTCCGCTCAAATCAATGCCTTCGTATTGTTCCAAAAGCGAATTGCCCTGCATGAACTTGTAGTCGAAGTTGGGCAGCGGCGTGGGTTCTTTTTCTTCTATTACGAGCGTGAGCCAAAACCTCAGACGTGCGATGTCCACCGCGCCGCGCTCTATGTCAACGCCGTAGATGTTGTTTTCGATTATTGACTTCTTGACCTCGAAATGCACAAAATCCTTTTTGGGGGCAGTGAATCCGTACATCAACAGGCGCGCGTTGTACAATTCCCTCAACATGCCCATCGGGAAAACCCCCGAGCCTATCGCGGGGTCGCAAACTTTTACGTTTTCAAGCAAGGCGTAAATGTTCCTCGCTATTGCCTTTGGCTGGATTTCCAAATCGACGTGCCTGTGCCTTACAAGGTTGGCGATTGACGGGTGCAGTTGCTTGTCCGTCTTGCTTTCCAAGTACATGATTAACGATTCCCTGCACATATACTGCACAATCTCTTTGGGCGTGTAGAATGTGCCTTTGTCCTTGTTGTCTTCGAGGAGGTTTTCAAAAATTTTGCCGAGCATTTCTGGGGCGATGCCCACTTCTGCATCGTCCGGGTCGTTTTCGTCGACGGTGAAGTTGTATTGCGCAAAAACATCGAACACGCCCGGTATCTTGTCCCACGGGTAGTCTTTTTGCGGAATCTTGTTGACAAAATTTTCGTCGTAGCCGCTGAGGTTCTCAAAAAACTGCGGCGGAAATTTTGAGCGCACAATGTCGTTTTCGTCCCTCTCGAAAAGACCGCCGTTGAGGAACGGAATGTCTTTCCATTGGTCTAAAAACGCGGTGTCCCATTCCACTTCCGATGGTTTGAGGTTTTGGTTATGGTCGTCAAACGCTTTTTTGCGGTTTGACTTTTCGGTACTGAGCACGGTGTAGAAAAACGGTTCGAGAACGCGGTCGAGGAAGTCGCCCTGAAATTCTTTTGACGATTTTTCAAAAAGGTGCTGCAGATAGTTTTGGTCGCCGTTGAACCAGCCCTTTTTCTGGACGAAGTAGAGGAATGTTATGCGGCCGAGAAGTTTCTTGACGTAGTCGCGGACGCGCTTGTCATCGTGGTTGAAGGCGGCGTAAAGGGACTCGTCGGGCTGGTGTTGTTGTTTTTCTTGCCATTTTGAGCCTGATTTTACGAATCGTTTGCCGGTGATGTACTGGATAAAATTGGCGTAGAGGGTCTTGTATTTGTCGAAAAACTCGTCGGAAAGTGCCTCCACCGAGAACGCCTCCTCCAAATCGTCATTTTCAATAAGGCAATTGCCCTCTTCGTCTATCTTGTCGCAAAGTCGGTTGAACCTTTCGTTGGCGGTGCGGGCGTTGTATTGACGACCGAAAACGTATGTGTAGCGTTTGGCGGAGGTGCTGTTTTTTTGAGTGTCTCCCTTTTGCAGAAACGAAAAACGCCAACTTCGGTTTTCGGGATTTTCGTAACGGAACACCATGAAAGCGTTGCCCATTTTTTGCAACTGACGGCGTACAACGTTTTGTATTCCAACACGTGAAAGCGAAATCTTGCTTTTACTGTTGATAATGATTTCAAAAACTTCCAACGGAGATTCTAAGGTATTGATTTCTCCTGTTTTGCGGATTGCCTTGATGTTGGCGGCTTCGGCGGCTTTGCGCAAAGATTCGTTGTCGCGGATATAGTCGTCCTCGGCAGTGGAATCGTCAAAATTGCCAAAAATTTTAACCAAAACCTCGTTCTTGAAGTAATCGAAGTTTTGGTAGTCGCTTGATAATATGTTGGTAAAGTCTATCATTTTTTTTAGTGTTAACCAATTCTATAAAATGCTGTAACTGCCTGACCGCGTTTCTTTTCGGCGATGTCGGCAATATGGGCGAATGTGGCTTCTGCCCACGAATTGATGTCAAAATCCGCACCGAAAAGCGACTCTCCTTGCTGTTTGTAGTGCAGAATGTTGTCGGTCATAGTCTTGTTGCCTTTGCGGACTTGCGAATCTACTTTTTTGAGTAGTTTTTTTGTGGCTATTGATATGCCTTTTGTCTTTTGGAGTTCTGAAATGAATTTTAGAGCCTCTGTCTGCCTTTTGCCAATGTCGCTCGACTTTATGCCGTTTACAACGTGCGAGTTGTATTTTTCCAAGGCGTTTTTGTAAAAATCGTTGTTGTTGTCGAATACAAAATCGTTCTCGAAACTGTCAGATGGCGTGCAGTGCAGAATCTGAATGGTTTTAAGTGGCGAAATTAGTTGGATGTCGGCTTCCTTTCCAATCGAGGCAAAGTTGATGAATCCATGCTCATCGTTGGTGAAGACGATGAGTTTGCTGTCGGTTTGCGCCCCAGAGATTCTGCCGCCTAAGTTGATAGTCGCAATGGTTTTCAGGGCTTGGTAGCGTTCGGGATTATGGTTTCTAAATTCTTTTAGTTCGGTGATGTATGGCGCAAACGGCGATGCCTCTCCGTCGGTCAGGTGTGTAAGATCCACATCGATAAGTTCTTCCGATTCTGTAAAAATTTTGGAATCCTCGCCAAACATCGAATGGAACGCCTGCAATTTTGCAAAAGCCTTTTCCATCAGTTTAATCTCGTGGTTGCCTTCTTCTGATGGCAAGAAATTGAAAACGTGGACTTTGTCTTGTTTTGACCCAATACGGTTGACACGACCGATGCGTTGTATCAGCCTTGTTGCGTTCCATGGCTCGTCGTAATTGAGGATTACGTTGGCGCGGTGCAGATTGACGCCCTCCGCCAAAACCTCGGTAGTAACAATTACTTGATAATCGTTTTTCTGTTCGTTTTCGGGGCAGTTGGCATCAAAATTCTCACGTATGATGTTTTGCTTTTCGTTTCTGTTTTCGCTTGATATTGCCAACGTGTTGTAACCTTTGGCGTTGAGAATCCTCACAAGGGCGGCTTGCGTATCTTTTGCCTCGGTAAAGATTACAAGTTTTTGCGGTGGATTGATTGTCTTGTCAAACAATGTGTCTTTGATGCTCTCTTTGAAAGAGTCCATTTTGGGGTCGTAATCGTTCTTTTTCCAACGTTCCAATAATTTGGAAATCAATGTTTTGTCTTTTTTAAGTGCCTCCTTGTATTCGTCGATAAAGTCGGAGGATAAAAATTCACGGTTGTTGCCTTGTTTTTTGGCTATTATTTTTCTGATATTCTTCTTAACGGTGTCGAACGAGAGTTTTTCGCTGGTCTTCTTGTCGAAAAACTCGGCGTTTACGTCAATGTCGGGGCAGATGAAAACTACATCGTTTTCAATCATTTCAAGCATATTTTCTGTGTTTTGCAAAAGATTTTGCAACGATTGTTTGAATGCACTGAAACTACTTTCCAAGCGTTTGACTAACAGAATCTGCATTATCTTTTGCAACTGTTTAGAAATATTATCAACGGTGAGGTTTTTCTGTTCGTAGAGTTTTTTGAGTGAGTCGTTGTCAAAATACATAATTGCTTGATAGCGGTAAAAACCGATATGCTTTTTGGGGTCGAAAACCTCGTTTTTTGACAGCGGGCAGATGGCGGTCATAGTGTCGTAAAAAAGTTTTACCAACTGAGTGTCCATCTTGTAAGTCAAGTGATGCGGGCCTTCTATTTTCGGGAATTTTAATTCTGCGGAATCCTCGGCATACATCTGTTTGATGTCGCTGCGGGTGCGGCGCACAACGAGTTCGTTCAAAACCCTTTCACGAATTTCTTTTGAAAGGGCTTTGACAATTTGTTTGGCTTTGTTGACGTCGGTTTCGTCTTTTGCGGTTTTGAACCTTTGCTGCATTTCGGCAAAAAACGCCCCGAGTTTGCCGCCTTCAATATTTGGCAAAGTGGTGTTGTTGGAGTTGCGTTGAAAAAGATATATCTGATTTTTGAGGTCTTCGGGCGAGTTGTTTTGCGGTGTTGCGGATAGCAAACCTACAAACGGCTGAGGATGCAGCCGCCCAATCAGGCTGTCCAACTCCTTGTATTTCTGAGTGTAACTATTGCGGAAATTGTGGCTCTCATCAATGATTATAAGACCGTACTGATGGTCGGTTAACTCTCCGTCAAAACTCTCGGAATCCAAAAGTTGGTAGTCGTCGTCGATATTGTCGTTGATTTGTGCTATGCTGCCTATGGTGATATATGTTACATAACTTGTTATTTTGGTAACGTTATCCTTGTCAAAGTCGCTTATAGTATTCACCCAACCTTGTTTGATTGCTGGCGGAGTAACGATAAGTACGTTTGCATTGCGTCCGAGGTTGTGCGCCTCGTCGATAAAACGCCTTATAATCAATGCGCCGACCACAGTTTTGCCCAATCCCACCACGTCGCCAAGGATAAAACCTCCATAGCGTTTCATTGTTGAGAAACATTGTTTTACAGCGTCAATCTGATAGTTGAGTGCGGAGTAAGTCTTTGGCAGATAATTTTTTATGACACTATTAACAGAAGTGTCCGCAATATCTCCAAATTGTGTCTGCAAGTATTTAATATACACCTCGTAAGGGGTGAGTTGGGGTTTGTCGGGGGAGGGTTTCTCGGATTCGATTATTTCAACGATTTTTGACGGTTTGAGAACCTCTTCCAAAAATTCCTTTGTCCAATCCTCGGCTTGTTCCCATTTTTCTTCAAACCAACCAACGTGTCCTTTGATGCTGTCTTCTACACCGTAACGGACAATATGCGGAGTACATTCAAGATAATTGAGTTCGGAATTACCTTTAAGACCTTTCTCCGTAAAATTGCTACTACCAATAATACCGTATGCCTTTGTCTTGCAACTTTCGCTTGTGAAAATGTAGCATTTGCTGTGGAAAAACTGGCTTTCGTCGTCTTCGTTTTTCTTAAAAATGCGGATTTCGATTTTGTCGTTTTCGCAATATTTTAATAGTAAGTTGATTACGCTTTTATGTTCATCCTTGATTTTTTCGGCAAGTTCTTCGATGTGTATTCTGATAAAGTCTTCGGGGAATTTCTTCCCTTGATACTTTACCTTGTTGTCTTCAATCATTTTTGCACGTACCGCAGGGTCTTTGCCGATAAGCAGTTTTAGTTTAGTGCCGTCCTTCTGCAAAAACTTTTCCAAGTCGTCCAAAACGAGGGCCGTTCCAGGAATGTCCCAAAAGCCGGTTGCAATTCGTATAGAGTCAATACCGTCAGAGTTGATACATTCTTTCAGTGTATCAACCATTTTGAGGTTAGCTGTGTTGTCGATTAAGGTGTTGGTCATAGTAGATGATTCTTTATAATTGATAAGATTTCGGGGTGCAAAGCCGCAAATCCAAACGCAAATATACCAAAGGTTTTCCACACCGCATCCGTTTTTCTTAAATATTTTTACTACCTTTACGGAAAATTGTGTACGACCCAAAAGACGGAGGACTTAAAATGATTACTATCGGCAACCCTATATTCGATTCGGTGTTCAAGTTTTTCTTGGCAGACGAAGTGGCGGCGAAAATCTTACTGTCGGCTTTGTTGAAAACAACCGTCACCAAACTCGAACCACGCAAAAACGAATATATGCAAAAAGGCGATGAGGGCTAACTATCGGTGGTCAGAATCGACTTTGGTGCGCACATAATTGCAAAGGATGCGGACGGCAAGGATGTCGAAAAAGTAATCATCATCGAACTTCAAAAGGCGTGGGTCAACTATGAGGTGTCACGTTTCCGCCGTTATCTTGGAAATAATTACATCGCCCCCGAAAATATTTTTCACGTCACAGAAGATGACCGCGATTACGGACTTCCAATTGTTGCTGTCTATATCCTCAACCACCGCGTAGGCAAACTCACTGAACCTATTACCTACCTCAACCGTAAATATTTCGATTACGACAACCACGAACTCACTCACGGTGTTCCCGACAAGTTTGCTGAAAGTCTTTCGCGTAATTGCATTATTGTTCAAGTGCCTTTGTTGTCCGATAAAATCCGCAATCGCGCCGAAAAAATACTACAAGTTTTCAATCAGAAAATTTCAGTTAAAAAAGACGGATTCAAGATGCTATTCGACGACAATCTGATTGCCGAAGATTCTGATATGCAAAAAGTTGTCAACCGTTTATCTATGGTATTCACCGACGAACACACCACCGAACTGATAATTGTTGAAAACGAAGAATATCAAGAACATCTTGAACATCTCGCCGCCAAAGCCGCTCTAAAAAAATCAACGGAAGAATTGCAGGAGCAAGCAAAAGAATTGAAAGAAACAAAAAAAGCATTAGAAGAAAAAGACAAAGAATTGGAAAAACTCAGTCTCTTATTAAAAAAGCACTGTATTTCTAACAATTAATCAAAACACAATGCAAATCCAAACCGACTCAGACCTTTCGGGCATGGAAAAACCTATGGCAGTGTTGAGATTGGAATTTTGATAACGGCCACCACGCCTTGAGCCAATAATGTTGATGTTAACATAGTTATAATCAATGTAAATGCAAACCTAAGCATAATTTTAAGACTTTTGTTTTTTGCAAAAATATAAAAAATATCGCTTTCTATAATTCATGAGATTACGGATTTTTTTACCAAAAATTACTGTTAAGGCACTTTTCATAAATTTTCTCACAAAAAATTGCTAACTTTGCCCCAAAAAGAAAGTAATCATGCAAATTGTACCATATAGCCCCGAACTGAAAACCGCTTTCATTGAGATGAATACGGCGTGGATTTCAGCGATGTTTAAAATTGAGGACTCTGACATCGAGGAGTTCAATGCCATCGACAGTGCCATCAACGACGGCGCACAGATTTTTTTTGCCATTGACGAAATGCGCAATCCAATGGCGTGCTGCATGATACGTCTGGTTGGCAGCGGCGAATGGGAAATCCTGAAATTTGCCGCCAAGGGAATGTACACCGGCACCGGCGCGGGCTCGGCATGTTTCAAGGCTTGCATCGACTATGCCAAAAGTCAGAACGCCAAGAAGATAATCATCGTTTCCAACAAAAAACTATCGCAAGCACTTCACATCTACCGAAAATTTGGTTTTGTGGAAGTCCCCGTTGACAAAACCAAATTCCCCTTCGAGCGCGGCGACATCGCGTTTGAGATGGAAGTGGGGTGAGAAAAGTTGTTGGCATGGATATTCTTAAATCATATTGAGTTGCTAGCGCACTTAGGAGATTGTTTTCATAGGAATCGCCGCCGAACTTGTACCGCTTTCATAATACATTAACCTCGTAATATTATGATACAAAGATAAATATTGAAATGTCAACAAAAAAGCAAACTTTTTTTGAAACAATGCACTACAACAGCGTATGCAAGTAGCAACCCAAGAGGCTTGAATAATCCTTGTCTGACTCTTTTTCAACACCTTTTGCGGTGCGGCGGTAGCGTGTCCAAGAGCGTTTGTACTTTCGAGTATTTATTTAATCAAACAAACTTAATTGCATTTTTTCTTTCTTTCCAATATTATCAAAAAAACAAGGTTTATAATCGATTCGGTGTGCCACTTTCTTTAAATCAATTCTCATAAGAATATCTTTAGTAATCATGCGCTTGGCATCATCAAAAGAAATACTTTTGAGTAAATTTTTGACAATATCAGTGTTCAAAAGATTCCATATATATTCTGCCTGTTCTAATGTGTCAAAACCAATAAAATAGCATGTGTCATCTAACATGACGGGCTTATTGTTTTGAGGCTTTACCAAACAAAAGTGAAACGTCTTGTACAAACCAGATATTGCTATTTTATATGGTTTGAAAGAATAATCACCGATACCGAAAATAGAAAAATTGCATTTGCCTTTGTAAATGCGTGATTTTCTCATTTGAAACAAGTTTATGTGTTTATTCAGATATTCAAATGTTAGAGGACAGTTCTTTATATAAGACGTATCTTGTCCCACGAATTTTTGTGTGACAATGGTCATTTTTCTCGTTTGTTTTGCAATGGTTGCCTTCAAATCCGAACTTTTTAGTAATGGATATACCAATTTTTCTTCAAGAGAGAAACACTCTCCTAACTTGTTGCTATATGAAGTACCATCATACTCAAGTTCCATAACCTTTGAGCAGTCATGTTTTACGCCTTGTCTCCATACAAATGGTGATTCTCCATCTATATCATTATCAGCAGATAAGATGGACATAAATTTATTGTTCTTCCAGCCGAAATTGCATTTTATTTCAGAGTTGTAAAAATTAGATTCTTGACAAGTAAACTCAGTTTTCTTGTTCAATTGGCATAAGAACAAAGCAGCTTCAACACTGACATCAAATTCTTTTTTACTGTCTATGTTCTGTTTTTGCAAATTTGAGATTGGCAATTGCAACTTTGGAATACCATACACTATATTTTTAATGACTGTATTTTTTACTAAAAAAGCCATGTTGCCTTTATAGTGTCCAAAGTTTTTCAGCAAGTCGATAGTTATGTATTCAGCAATGTCAAAGTTTCCCTTCCCTGTCATAGCATCAAGTCCATTATGTTGCTTGAAGTTCGACTTTTGCGGTAGGTTTTTTGAATCCATTGCGCTCAATTCAGAGTTTGTAACCCACGGTGGATTGCCTATAATTAGCAATTCTTTTCCTTCTATCGAATTTTTAATAGGTTGGTAATTGTAATCAAATATGTTGGAATTAATAATATGTATTTCAGTTTTTTTCTTGTCAGGATTGTTGATATAAAAATCTAAGACATTAAATTTTGCCTGCCAAAAATATTTTTTTTGTATCTCTATGCCATATATTTTTTCAACATCATCAAAAGTATTTAATACTGCAAGAATAAAATGTCCTTTTCCACAAGTTGGTTCAACTACAACTTTAGGGGAAAGCCCTTTGTTTTTCAGTTTATTCGTTATCTGAGTTGCTAAATTTTGATTTGTTTGATAATCACCATATTCAACATTGCTTTCGCAAGCCACATAAGAATAAGTGCTATTCAGTTCTTCTACTAATTGTAATAGTTCGGAATTGCTTGCAAAAAAATCTTTGACACCACACTCTCTTTGAAGAAGTTGATTGGCTTCTTCTATTGTTGCCATAGAGTTTTTCTTACTTTTGAGAAAGCATAAGACGGAATTACTTATGTCGGCATCAAAAAGTCTCATTTGTCGTTAACTTCATCAATAATTTTGTTGATACCAGACACTGTTTTCTCTAACGAAACTATCCTTTGGTATTGCAATCGCCACTGTAGTGCATTAGAAATTGTCAAATACCCTTGTTTCGGTGGGTTTTTCAATATCATTTTTGCCATATTTAACAAAGTGATTTCGTCTGCTGGAATATTCCTATCTGTCAGATAGGCAACAATATCTTCTTCATTTGCTTTATCCTTAATCATTTCACGCAAACGATATGTAGTGGTATAGTCAGCCGTTCTTTCACTTGAAATAAATGCACAACTTACAAAATGTAATGTCGTAGTTTTGGTTTTGATATTGTCAACCTTGTTGTAAACAAATACCAAAAGATTATATCCTAAGCCAAATATCTTTTGTTTTGCATCTTTGTATGGGCAGGAAGATTGGGGCTGTTTTATGGATGTTACCTTAATATCAGTTAGAATATCCTTCGATGGCAAATCAATTCCACTTGCGGAAGAACCTATTGTTACGGTGTATTTGGATTTCAGTTGTTGTTGGAATTTATGCTCAACATACGTACCAACAGCTTTACCATCGGTTATGCCGTATAGTTCGCTGTTCTTTATCGTTGATTCTGTTATACAGAATAATTTAGCTTCTGCTCGTAACTTTTCTATCGTTAGTTTTGGTTTCATTCTATTTGGTTTATATGTTTTTACTGTCACGTATGTTCTTATTTCGTTGTAACAAATCATTGTTTGTACTCGATGACAAAGTTACATAATATTTTGTATGTCGTAAAAATCTTTTTCTTAGTTTTTACAAAAATGCACTGATCCAGTGAAAAATAATTGGAATAACGCCATACTTTTTTTAACTTTGTCGCAAAACTTTTATACACCATGAAACCACTACCAATTGGCATACAGACGTTTTCGGAGATTATAAACCTCAATATGGTTTATGTTGACAAGACCGACTTGATATACCAACTTGTCAAGCCGCAGAAATATTTTTTTCTCTCCCGTCCGCGACGTTTTGGAAAATCGTTGCTGATAAGCACGTTGCAGGCGTATTTCGAGGGGCGGAAAGAACTTTTCAAAGGTCTTAAAATAGAACAATTGGAAAAAGATTGGACGGAATATCCGGTGGTTAACTTGAGTTTTGCGAAATGCAAGTCTAAGCAATTGGACGTAATTGTAAAATTTGTTTCGATTGCATTGTCAGAACTTGAAGTACAGTTTGGCATTATTGACAAGGCCGAACAACCCGATGACAACAAACAACCCAACATCAATTTCAATTCGCGTTTTGAAAGAATTGTCAAGACTGCCCACGCCAAAACCGGCAAACAAGTCGTCCTCCTCATCGACGAGTATGACACACTGATGCTCAACACGATAACCGACATCAAAACACAGAACGAAGTTCGCTCCCACATGAGCAACCTTTTTTCGCCAATTAAAGACTTGGATCCGTGCTTGAAATTTGTTTTCATAACGGGCATCACAAAATTCAGCCAGATGTCGATTTTTTCGACGTTGAACAATCTGACTGACATCAGTTTGGATGCAAGGTACTGCACTCTTTGCGGCTTTACGGAAGACGAGGTGCGCACGACACTTAAACAATACGTTGAATTATTCACCCAAAAATACAACTGCACTTTCGACGAGGCTATCGCAAGGTTGAAAGTGCGTTACGACGGTTATAAATTTTCAGAAGAGGATTCGGGAGTTTTCAACCCATATAGTCTTTTGAGGGCGTTGGACGCGCAGACATTCAAGAATTATTGGGTAGAGACTGCCACGCCGTCGTCACTGATTGCGCTTTTGCGAGAGAACAAAGGTCTGCAAATCGACCATTTGGAAAATACGTATATGAGTTCGGGGCGTTTCAATACCCCAATAGAGCGCGTTACCGACATCGTGCCGTTCCTTTATCAAAGTGGATATTTGACCATCAAGAGTTACAACCCCGACTTCGACCAATACATTATCGGCTTTCCAAATAAGGAGGTAAGATACGGATTTTCAGAGAGTTTGATTAAAAATTACATAGAAGAAGACATCGGTTTCAACAACGATATTTTCCGCCGCTCGGTGGTTACTGCCATCAAGGACGACAATCCCGAAATCCTCCTTCAGCACCTCAAGGATTTTCTCTGCAA
>CALFIU010000088.1 GCA_937877455.1 uncultured Bacteroidales bacterium | reverse complement strand
AAATTGTAGTTTCTTCTTTTAAGTATTTTTGTGTGTAAATTATTTTTGTTAAAATAATATTCGATAAACATTATTTTAACAAAAGTATGTATTTTTTGCACTTAAACAAAATTAATAGTCTTTTTTTTGCTAAAATTGCGGTATGAAATACCTTTTTGTTGCATTTTTTTGTTTTATGGGCTTGGTGGCACATTGTCAAAATGTATGTGAGTTTTTTAAAATTCCCATGGCTCAGTTATACGCATCTTTGGGCGGTATTAACGTTTCTTCTCTATGCAACAGTCCTTTAGATGTGGATTTTAATCCAGCAATTATTGTTGAAAGTCCAAAATATGATGTTTCTGCATCTTATACTTGTTTTCGTGGACATATAAATATGTGTTCGGCTGGTTATTGTAGGTGCGAAAATCCATTATGGGGTTATGCTTTTACAATTAAGAACATCGGTTATGGGCAAATGGATGGTTATAACCAAGATGGCGAGTTTGAAAAGAAATTTTCGGCGCAAGATTTGGCAATGGGTGGTTGTGTATCTCGTAAACTTTTTGACAATTTATATTCTGGTGTTTCGGTTAATTTAATTTATTCAAAAAATGATGATTTGTCTGCTATTGGTTTGGCTTTTTCTGCTGGATTGTTGTATTATAAAGGTGGGTTTTCTGCTGGAGTTTCGTGTTATGGAATGGGTGTTTTGTTTAAAAAATATATTTCGGGTAATGACGAAAAACTTCCTGTTACGGTTCAGATTGGTGTTTCTAAGGAACTTGAACATGCGCCAATGCGTTTTTCGTTGACGTATGTTGATATTCAAAAATGGTATGTGGCGGGTGATGGTGATGTTGGTTTTGGTGAACTTTTGGTTGACCATTTAATTGTTTCTACTGAATTATTTCACGACAAACCGTTTTCTTTACAATTTGGTTTTAATTTTCTAAGACACAATGAGTTGAAACTTTCTGGTGCAAGTGCTTTTCCTGGGGGGTCAATGGGTTTTTCTGTTAATCTAAAAAAGTTTTCTTTAGGATATTCGCATTATTTTATGGCAAACGGCGTTGAGTTAAGATTTAAAATTTAGATTTTTGTTATAAAACAATATTTGTAGACTATTTTAGTTTAATTCGATGTACAAAAAGTTTTAATGAAATAACGGTTCAAAAAAAGCCGCAACTCCTTTTATTTATAGTGGAGATGCGGCTTATATTGTTGTTTAAAAAAAGTATAAGATTACAACTTATCGTTGCTACCTAATACGTTGACAATCTTGTGGATGTACATCTTTTTCATGTTTTCGCGAGCAGGTTTGAGATATTGACGTGGGTCAAAATGTCCTGGGTTTTCTGCCAAATATTTGCGAATTGCAGCAGTCATAGCCAAACGCGAGTCAGAATCGATGTTGATTTTGCAAACAGCCGATTTAGAAGCTTGTCTCAATTGTTCTTCAGGAATACCTACTGCATCAGGAAGTTTTCCTCCAAATTTGTTGATAGTATCAACTTCGTCTTGTGGAACTGAAGAAGAACCGTGAAGAACGATTGGGAATCCAGGAAGTTTTTTCTCTATTTCTGCCAATACGTCGAATGCGAGTGGTGGAGGAACGAGTTTTCCTGTTTTCGGGTCGCGGGTACATTGTTCTGGAGTAAATTTGTATGCACCGTGCGATGTTCCAATAGAGATAGCAAGCGAATCGCATCCAGTACGTTGAGAGAAGTCGATAACTTCTTCTGGTTTTGTGTAGTGAGATACTGCGGACGATACTTCATCTTCAACACCAGCAAGAACGCCAAGTTCTGCTTCTACGGTAACGTCATATTTGTGAGCGTATTCAACAACCTTTTTTGAAAGGGCGATGTTTTCTTCGTAAGGAAGTGAAGAACCGTCAATCATTACTGACGAGAATCCCATGTCGATGCAATCTTTGCAGAGCTCGAATGTGTCGCCGTGGTCAAGGTGAAGTACAATCTGTGGGTTTGCACAACCAAGTTCTTTTGCATATTCTACTGCACCTTGTGCCATGTAACGCAAAATGGTAGCGTTAGCATAGTTGCGAGCACCTTTTGATACCTGCATGATTACAGGAGATTTTGTTTCTACAGCAGCCTGTACAATGGCTTGCATTTGCTCCATTGTGTTGAAGTTGAATGCGGGGATTGCATATCCACCTGCTACTGCTTTCTTGAACATTTCCCTTGTGTTTACAAGGCCTAATTCTTTGTATGATACCATGATAGTTTTTTTGATTTATTTAAAAGTTCAAAAAATGAATTTCTTTTTAACGCTTTGTTATTCGGTTATTCCAAGCCAATCCAACGCCTCTGCCCTTGAGGTAAAGTTTTGGTATGCTGTGGTACTATTTTTTACTTCATTGATTGTCTGCTCGTTGCTAAGACTAACAATAAAGTCAGCTGGCTGTATAATAGCGGCTTTGCGTACATTGCCACGATGACATCCTATCACCAATGTTTCTGCCACCCATTGCTGTATGTCAACGGTATAGATAACCCCACGATTGGTTTGGTCGGCAAGGTAATAGTCGGGATGGTATTTTGCTAATGATTCCGCTATTTCCTTTATTATTTCGCGAGTGGTACTTATTTCAACTTCTTGAAAACTTTGCTCTTTCCATTTTGTTTCAAGTACAGA
This sequence comes from uncultured Bacteroidales bacterium, assembly GCA_937877455.1. Lineage (GTDB taxonomy): Bacteria > Bacteroidota > Bacteroidia > Bacteroidales > UBA3824 > UBA3824. The sequence goes on along the minus strand of CALFIU010000088.1, from coordinate 28,097 downwards.
GCGTTTTTCATCGAATGTTATGGTGATAAGTTCGTCGTCTCTTATAATACGCATAATGTGTTTGTAATTTTGTAATTTTTTTTGTTTTAAACTGTTATGTAATTTTTATAACTTAATTTTTCCCTTTTTTATATTTTTCCAAAAGTATATACTTTTTTTTTATACACCAATTTTTTTTTCATTTTTATTGAAAAAATAATATGAATTTAAAAAAATTATTACCTTTGGCATATCAAAAAGACCTTAATAATTATACTAAATTTATTTAAAACAAAATTCTATTATGGAATTCGGACATTTTGACGACACCAACAGGGAATATGTTATTACCAACCCTGCAACGCCATGGCCATGGATAAATTATCTCGGCAATGAAGATTTTTTCTCTCTTATAAGTAACACCGCTGGTGGATATAGCTTTTACAAAGATGCTAAGTTTAGACGCATAACTCGTTATCGCTACAATAGTGTTCCAATGGACAACGGCGGAAGGTATTTTTATATCAACGATAATGGAACAATTTGGAGTCCGGGTTGGAAACCTTGTAAAACTCCCCTTGATTTTTATGAATGTCGTCATGGCATGAATTACACTAAGATAACTGGACAAAAAAATGGTATTAAAGTTCAGGAATTATTCTTTGTGCCACTAAAAACATGGGCAGAAATTCAGAAAATAACAATTTCTAACACCACCGATAAGGTTAAGAAGATAAAATTATTCTCATTCTTGGAATGGTGTCTGTGGAATGCGGCTACCGACATGGAGAATTTTCAACGTAATTTTTCTACTGGCGAAGTAGAAATCGACGGTTCTACAATATATCACAAAACCGAATACAAAGAACGTCGCAATCATTACGCTTATTATCATGTTAATACGCCAATCAACGGGTTTGATACCGACAGAGAATCGTTTATTGGACTTTATAATGAGTTTTCTGCTCCACAGTGCGTGGTAGAAGGCTCTCCGAGAAATAGCGTTGCTCATGGTTGGAGTCCTGTTGCAAGCCACTACATAGAACTTGAACTTCAACCAGGAGAATCAAAGGATCTAATTTTCTTGCTCGGATATGTAGAAAATGCCCAAGAAGAAAAATACGATTCACAAGGTCGTAGAAAAGGGTTGTTGACAAGTCTTGGCGATTTGGACAATACAATAGTTAATAAAGCAAAAGCTAAGGAAACTATAGAAAAATTCTCAACCGTAGAAGCAGTGGACAAAGCATTTGTGCAACTTCGCCAATATTGGGATATTCTTCTTGAGGCTTTTACGCTCAACAGCCAAGACGACAAACTAAACCGTATGGTCAACATTTGGAATCAATACCAATGTATGATAACGTTCAATTTTTCACGTTCGGCATCGTTCTTTGAGAGCGGAATTGGACGTGGTATGGGATTCCGCGACAGCAACCAAGACCTCGTAGGATTTGTACATCAAATACCATCTCGTGCTCGCGAACGAATAATTGACATTGCTTCAACACAATTCCCAGATGGCGGATGCTATCACCAATATCAGCCGTTGACAAAACGCGGTAACAACGACATTGGCGGTGGTTTTAACGACGACCCAATGTGGCTCATATTTGGTACGGTGGCTTACATAAAAGAAACTGGCGATTTCTCAATTCTTGATGCTCCAGTGCCATTCGACAATAAACCCGGTAGTGAGGTTTCGCTTTTTGAACATCTAAGGGTGTCGTTCAACCACGTTGTAGAAAATCTCGGTCCACACATGCTCCCACTTATTGGACGTGCTGACTGGAACGACTGTCTCAATCTAAACTGTTTTTCTTGGGATCCTAACGAATCGTTCCAAACAACAGAAAACAAAACAGAAGGCTCTAAGGCAGAAAGCCTTATGATTGCAGGATTGTTTGTGGTTTGTGGACGCGATTATGTAGAACTTTGTCGCCAAATAAACAAAGAAGACGAAGCTTGTAGAGCCGAAAAATTTATTGCCCAAATGGTTGATGCTGTTAAAAAACACGGTTGGGACGGTGAATGGTATCTACGTGCATACGATTTTTACGGCAACAAAATTGGTTCTAAAGAAAATGAGGAAGGTAAAATCTTTATCGAATCGCAAGGTTGGTGTACAATGGCGGGCATAGGTCTTGAAGATGGATTGGTTGACAAAGCATTGGATTCTTGCAAAAAATACCTCGATTCTGAACATGGTATGGTACTCAACAATCCTGCTTACACAACGTATCATGTAGAAATGGGTGAGATTTCGTCCTATCCTGCTGGTTATAAAGAAAATGCTGGTATTTTCTGCCACAATAATCCTTGGGTGATAATTGGCGAAACTGTTGCTGGACGTGGTAATGATGCTTGGGAACATTATGTAAAAATTTGCCCAGCATATATCAAAGATCAACAACTTCATAAAGTTGAGCCATACGTATATTCGCAAATGGTGGCTGGCAAAGATGCAGCAAAACCGGGCGAAGGCAAAAACTCTTGGTTAACTGGAACTGCTGCTTGGAACTGGTACACTATTACGCAATTTATCCTCGGTATTAAACCTGATTACAAAGGAATAAAGATTGATCCATGTTTGCCACAATCTAACAAAGGTTACAAAGTAACTCGTAAATTCCGTGGCGCAACATACGAAATTGAAATTGTAAATACAAATGGTGTTCAAAAAGGTGTTAAAGAATTATACATCGATGGTGTTAAAACCGAAGGAAACATCGTTCCAATGGCAAAAGCAGGTCAGACTATTAAGGTTAAAGCTATTTTGGGTTAATAAAAACAATTACTCTGTTTAAGAGATATTATTAAAGGTAGATTGTAAAAAAAGACATTTTGTCTGGGTTGCAATCTATCTTTTTTTTGTTATTGTTACTCTAAAATTTATAACCAATGCAAAAAACAAGTTCGCCTATGTCCTTTTTGTCATCGTTGGCATAGTCAATGTGCGACAAATGGATTTGTAAACTTAATTTTTTTGCAATTATGGTTTGTGCACACATCGATAGCCGTTGTCCATTGCCATATAAACAAGGCGATGAATAATTGTAACTTACCGAAGTTTCTGAAGCGTAGATTCGTGTATTGTAAGTGGTGTTGAAAATAGCGGTTCTAAATTCTAAAAACGATTTCCCTGATGGATGAGATAATCTTAAATTCTGACATATAGCATGGCCATTTTCGTAACTATGGTTAAATGAATAAAATACAAATCCAACAGATGTTTCTGATGTTAGATAAGTAGTTGGCATAAATTTAAATCTTAGTCTAAACAAATCTGTATGTGTATGGGCGTATGAAATTGAATTGTTTTGAGTTGCAGTAATATTTTTAGGACGCTGACGGCCTCGCCATTTGAAGTACAAATGTGTGGTTTTGTTAAACTTATAATTTATGTAGGTCAACATATCGCTACCGTTTGTATGTTGCGATGATACATAATAGGTACACCATGGATGTTTAAAAAAGTCGAAATAGGTTTTTATTTCGGTATTTTTTAATCCGTGAAACGAAATTCCAAGGTAAAAAGCATCTTCGTTAGAAACTGATGTTCTTTCTGAAAATGCAGATGCGTAATGCGAAAAATATTCTGGTGGAAAATAGCGTTGCAATGCAGAAACCACCACTGTTGGCGCGGCTTGGTAGGTTATTCCGTTTAACACGGCAACTTTGCCAACCATACTCATCTCACCAAAAGCCGTTAGCCTACCTGCTAAAATTTGATAATTAAGCGATTGTGCGTTATAACTATCAAAAATTGGAATTTTTTCGTTGGCAAGTGTGGCTGCAGGAGTGTATGATTTGCTGTATTGACATGTCAAAAATGTGTAAGCAACATAAAACGTTGGTAACCTAACACCACACTGAACGCCTATAAGTTTCTCGTTTATTGAGCGTTTGCTCGTTAATTCAGATTCTGTTCTATGGTAACCATCAGTTTTGTACGAAGAAAACGTAGAATCGTTTTTTGTTGTAGCATCAAAATTTTTGTTGCTCGCAAAACCCATTAACCTAAATTTGCCAAGTTTTGTTTTTATTGCAATACCACGCAAAAAGTCGTTTTCGGCTGCCGAAGTGTTGGGTAAAACAACATCTTGTTCTTTGCAAATATCGTTAACGAGCGAGGTTTTGCCCATGGTGTAGCCATTGCTGTGTATAAGTCCTTGCCCTATTTTTAGTTTGTAGTCGCCTATTATTAGAGATTCTATTCCTTTTAATCCCGTAACGCAAAGATATGCTGAATTGAAATCAAAACCGTGAGTTTGAGAGTTGAACGTAAACTTTTCTCCTGCATCTTTTTCGCCTATAAAACCAAATTTTATGTTGTTGGAACTAAACCTATAGCGCAATGCCATATTCCATGGCGAACCAGCGTAACTATTTGATTGTGTGGAATTATTGCGTTTAAAAAACATCGACAATCTATTATTTGCGTTTCTTAAAGCGTTTTTGGGCTTAAAACGTGGCGTGTTTTCATATTCAGAAAAAAAGATTGCGTACATGTTGTCGATATTTTTGTCGAGTACACCAGCACCTTTTATTTCTGTTAGTGTACAAAAATCGCCATATTTCTCTCTATAGTTTAATATTCCATTAATTTCTGTGTTGTTTAAAAATCCGAGCATTTGAAGCTCTGCGTATGATATATTGTTGATATTCAAAAGACTATCGTCGGCAAGTAAATATAATTCATCAAGGTTGTCTTGCATTTCTATGTTGCCATCATCGCTTGTTTCCTCAAAAAAGTCATCGGTAATTTCTGATAATACTTCGCTCACTTGACCAACACACGGTTTTGATAATATCATAAAAACAATTGCTAATAAAAACCTTACCGCCATACTTTCAATTTTTTTTATAAAAACCTACACTTATCGACGGTAGCCAACCCAAAATCCAATGTCGTCGTACGGCAAAATCGATGTTCATAAATCCAAAGTCATAACCCGCACCCCAACAAGTATTAAATGATTGTGTAGTTATTCCAGTCCTTATTGACAGCCCACCAACAGGTTTTAGTTCAACGCCAGTGTTGATAGTAATGTTGCCATAATCGGGCTTAGATTCAATATCAACTTCGCAAACAACTTTATCTGCTTGGTATGATGTACCCACCAAAATTTTTGATACAACAATTTCGTCTAATGCTTGGTCATAAATTACTTTCTTGGCTATGTTGTTAAGTGCAATAGCAAAATGCCAATTGTTGTTAAAATGGTATAACATAGCTATGTTGCCAGCAATGGCGTTTGATTTTTGCGGACTGAGAGCTATATCAAGAACGTGATAATTTATTGTAATGCCAGCGTTTAATTTCTCGCCAAGTTTTTTTGCATACCCAAGGGCAATTTTAAATTGATTGTATTTTTGATAACCAAAATAATTAATACCTGCGCCACAAACTCCTCCCGCGGCTGGAATGGTTGTTGCCATCGCCTTTTCTGATATTTCTGACATCATAAAACGGTTAAGGTATCCTGCCCCAACGCCAAGGTTAGCATCGGCTATAGCTCCAGCATTGTTAAACACCGACCATGCGTTTGGTATTGTTAAAGATGCACCTGCCATGGCTTCGCAACGTGCATCGCCATAAAAATCTTGTGCTTGTGCAGTTTGAACTAATAATGCTGCACAGAAATAAAGCCAATTTAAGTTTAGCATTAGCGTTGAAAGTATATATCCAACGACTCCAAAACTTAAATTGGCTTTATCTTTTAGGTAGCAAGCCACCGTTTAAAACTTGAAGTAAGTGGTATCTTGGTTAAAACTAATTGCTTGACCATTAAGTTCTTCGGCATTTACTGCCAACTCCTCGCTTGATGCAGCGTTTTGTTGTGCCGTCGCATTGAGTTGTTTTAATGCTGTGTTTATATTGGCTATGTTTTCTTCTTGTATTTCGCCGCCGCTTACAATTTCTTGTATTATCTTAGAACTATCCTCTATGTATGGAACAATATCATTTAGTAGTTGAGTGCTATGTTCTGCGGCTTTGAGAGTAACATCAGAACCAAGTATTATTTCTGTTGCCGAATTTTTGCTCTTTTCTGCCAATTTGCGCACTTCGGCTGCTACAACGGCAAATCCTTTGCCCTGTTCTCCTGCGCGTGCTGCTTCTACGGCTGCGTTGAGAGCAAGTATGTTGGTTTGAAATGCTATATCGTTGATGATGTCAATCTTTTCCGAAATGTCTTGTACAGATTTTAGACTTTCTAATTGTGCTTTCTTTATATCGTTTATGTTTTCTAACATCTTACGAGCAATAACCTCGGCCTTGTCGCTACGGCTTGTATTGTTGACAATTTCATCGTGAAGAGTATCTATCGAATTTACAATTTCTTCAACGGTGGCAGCCTGTTCGTTGGCATTTTGCGAAAGCATTTGGGTGGCGTTGTTTATCTCAGAACTTGACGATGATAGTGCAACAGAGCCTTCTTGTAGTTTTTGAAGTATTGATTTAAGCTTTTCGGCCAACACTTTAAATGATTTGAGTATTCCTATTGGATTTTGTATGTTTTCTATGTCGCGTAGGTCGCCCTCAGCAAGTTTTAATACCATCTTTTCAACGTCGGCAGGTTCTCCTCCTATTTGATTTACTAATCGACCAATTAATAACGAAAATACTATTATTAGTATTACTACTGCCAAAACTACTGCTATTAATATTGTTGTACGAATAGTATTTATGGAACTATATTTTTCGTTTGTACGGTAGATAACGGCTACGTAACTATTAATTGATTCGATATATTGGTAATAGGTTTCGTAGTCTATATTATAAAAGGTGTAGTTATATTTGTGAACTTTGCCATCAGAATTTTTTTTCATATTGGCAAAAAGTTCGTCGCTACATTTGCGACCTTTCATTTTTTCGTGTATAGTAAATGTCCCCTTGTCGTTTATAAGTACAGCAAAACCTGTTTTTAATATTTTTTTTGAAGTAAACATTTTTTCAATGTTTGGTAGGTCTTTCTCGGGTGTACCACAATAAAGTATGCCTTTTTGTTTGCCTTTAATATAAATTGGTTTATAAGCAGTTATATATTGTTCTCCAAGTATTTCGGCTGAGCCATTGTATTGTTTACCTGCTTCAACAGTGGGTATTACTTTGTTGCTATTAAGTAGTAACGAACCTATGCTACGGGCTCCATGTTCGTCAAGTACATTGGTAGATATTCTAATATAATCGTTGCCAACCTTTTGTAATACCGTGGCAGTTCCAACTCCTAATGCCTTTATGCTATCTACAAGAGAGTGGTTTTCTTGGATTATATTACCTCCTAACTTCCAAACCTTTGTCTGGTATCCTTTTATGTCTATTATATCATCAGTTTCCTCTATGCCGCCTTGTGTTTTTATTAGAAGTTCGCCAGTGGTAAGAACTATTTTTACCTTTTCTATGTTGGTGATAACTTCGTTGGTTATCAGTTGTGATAGGTCTTGCACCTGACTTGTCATATTGTTTTCATTGGCATTATCGGTTTCTGATACTAACTTGAAACTCAAAATTGTAACCAATAATATAGCAAATGGTAATGCAATTAATGCAATTGCTATACTGAATTTAGATTTTGTTGAGAGTTTATTTAATATTTCCATGTTTACTTAATGCTTTTATACTTTTCAAATTTACAAATACTATGCAATAAAACAAAAAAATGTGGAAAAAAAATATTTTTTTTTCTTTGTATATTCGTTTATGTGTTTTACATTTGCAAGCCAAAAAATTGAAAATTATTAGTAAAAATGAAAAAAGGAATACATCCAGAATCATATCGCCTTGTGGTATTTAAAGATATGAGCAACGAGCAAACGTTTATCACCAAAAGTACGGTAAACACAAAAGACACTATTGAAATAGACGGTGAAACATATCCATTGGTAAAGGTGGAAATTTCTAACACTTCGCACCCATTTTTCACAGGAAAGATGAAACTCGTGGATACAGCTGGTCGTGTGGACAAATTCAAAAAGAGATACGAAAAAACTTACAATTCAAAGTCTGGTTTGTAGTCTATTGTCTGTTTTTGATAAAAGCAAAAAAATGCCTTTCTTTTCTCGAAGGGCATTTTTTTTATGCCAATTTTAATTAAATAGGCGGATTTGTGCGTCCGCCCACGATATTGCCCATTCAAATGAAATTGTTGTGATAATTTTTGTTGAATTTTTGGCATTATTTTTGTTAATAGCGTTTTCTTCGTGTTTTTTATGTTATTTAGATTTAGGGATATTGATTAATTTTTTTTTTAAAAACGGCTTTATAGATAGCTGTAGTGTTGATTTTAGATTTTTTTCTTCTATTTTTTATTAATTTTGATATAATGGTGGAAAAATAAATTTGCCATTTTCGCAAACAGCATTTCGGGGTGGAAAAATAAATTTGCCATTTTCGCAAACTCCATTTCGGGGTGGAAAAATAAATTTGTCATTTTCGCAAACTCCATTTCGGGGTGGAAAAGAGCTGACCTAAACTTCTTTTAGCTCTTTTCCGGGTGGAAATGGACTTCCCGAAACTTCTTTTAGCATTTTTCCGGGTGGAAATGGACTTCCCTAAAATTCTTTTAGCATTTTTCCTGCGGAAATGGACTTTCCTAAAATTCTTTTAGCCTTTTTCCGTATGGAAAAACCGTAGTTTTTGAACATGGAAACCTCATTAACCATACCTTTCTTTTGCTTTTGATGTTATTTTGATATGTTGCGTTGATATAAAACACCTTCGATACTTTATAAAAAGAAAACTGTCTAAAAAATATTTCAGACAGTTTTCATTATGAAAGATTCTTTAAAATTTTATTTGTTTATCAATTCAACGCTGCGTTTTACAAATTTTGTAAGGTCTTCGCCTTTGAGCATGTTGTTGGCCAACAATGCCAAATCGATAAGTTGTTTTACAAGTTTGTTTTGACCAGCGTAGTTTTCTATTACTTTTTTGCGTTCGCCTTCAATTTCAGAAATCTTTTTGTTGATTTCGTCTTTCTTGTCTTTTTCTTCTTGAGGTATTTCATCGTATTTTTTACCTTCAGAAAGTTTTTCAAGGCTTTCCAAATCGCTTTTCAAAGGTGCTATTTGGCTGTCGAATTTTTCAAGGTCGGCGGCTGTTTTTTGGTTTGCGTCGTCAAAGAGCGATTTAACGAGTGGGTGATTTTCGTTTACAACGAGATTGAGGTTGTCGGGCAAATTGTTATAAAAACTTGCCTCAGGGCCGCCCATCTTGCCCATATCTTTCATACGTCGCATAAACTCGCTTTGTGTTATCATCACTGGCATTGAGTCGCTACCGAGGGCATCAAACTCTACCGTAAAGTTTTTATTGATGTTTTTAGGAGTTTGCGAGTCAAACAAAGTGGAGTAATCGGCTTTTTGTTTGTCGGTTAGCGTCGATTTTGGAGCGTCTTCTTTTCTTATAAGTTTGTCGATTGTGTCGCTGTCAACGCGCATAAACCTTACTTCGGATATTTTTTGCTCCATAGAATTGATAAAGTGGGCATCAAATACGCCGTCGAGTATCAACACGTCGTAACCTTTGGCTTTTGCTGCTTCGATAAACGAGTATTGGTCTTGTTTATCGGTGGCATACAAAAAGATAGTATTTTTGTCTTTGTCGGTTTGGTTTTCTTTGACGATGTTTTTGTATTCGTCGAAGGTGAAATACTTTCCATCGATGTTTTTGTAGAGGAAGAAGTCTTTTGCACTTTCGTAGAATTTTTCGTCGGTGAGCATTCCGTACTGTATAAATAAGCGTAGGTCGTCCCACTTTTTCTCAAACTCATCGCGTTTGTTTTTGAATATGTCGGAGAGTTTGTCTGCCACTTTTTTGGTTATGTGGTTGCTTATCTTTTTAACGTTGTGGTCGCTTTGGAGATAACTTCTTGATACGTTGAGCGGTATATCTGGGCTATCGAGAACGCCATGTAGCAATGTTAAAAATTCTGGTACTATGCCTTCTACGCTGTCGGTTACAAATACTTTGTTGCAGTAGAGTTGTATTTTGTTTTTCTGTATTTCGAGGTTGGTACGCAGTTTTGGAAAATAGAGTATTCCAGTGAGGTTAAACGGGTAATCAACATTGAGGTGTATGTTGAAAAGTGGTTCTTCAAATGTTGTTGGGTACAATTTTTTGTAGAATGCCTTGTAATCTTCTTCTTTTACGTCGGCAGGTTTTTTGGTCCACAACGGCTCTGTGTCGTTGATTATTTTGTCTTTGTCGGTGTCGATGTATTTGTCTTCTTTCCATTCTTTAACTTTACCGTTGGAGATTGGAACAGACATAAACAGACAATATTTTTTCAACAATTCTTCTATTTTGCTGTCTTCGAGATACGAAACCGAATCTTCTGCCACGTGAAGTATAATATCGGTACCTCTGTCGGTTTTTTCGGCATCGCTCATTTCGTATTCTGGGCTACCGTCGCAAATCCAACGTACGGCTTTTTCGTCCTCTTTCCAACTCTTGGTTATTATTTCTACTTTTTCTGATACCATAAATGCAGAGTAGAAACCAAGTCCAAAATGTCCAATGATTGCGTCGATGCTGTCTTTGTATTCTTCGAGAAACTTGCCTGCGCTTGAAAATGCTATTTGATTGATGTATTGTTCCACTTCTTCGGCTGTCATACCAATACCGCGGTCTGATACTGTTATGGTCTTGTTTTCTTTGTCGGTTTTTACTCTTACGGTTATGTCGCCGAGTTCGCCTTGAAATTCGCCTTTGCGCGACAATGCTTTTATTTTTTCTGTTGCGTCAACGGCGTTGGAAACCAATTCGCGTAAAAAAATCTCTTGTTCTGAATATAAAAATTTTTTTATAACGGGGAAAATGTTTTCGCTTGTAACGCCAATTTTACCTTTAGCCATTTTTTTATTTTTTTTAGTAACAAATTTTCTGTTTTATTATCTGTTGGTGATTTTCCAAAGTTAATGCCAAATGGTAAAATCCGACAAAATGGCAGTGTTAAACTTGTTTTTGTCAGTTTTTTTATTATCTTTTGTCAGTTTTTTGTCTGAAAATTTGTCAGATTGTTGGCTTAATGAAAATAAAAAGTAAGCCTTTCTAAAAAGTTTTTTTGTATAATACAATGGTTTAATTGCAATTAGAATTTTTTACTTTTTAGAAAGCCTTACTTTTTGAGATGTTTGGTTATTTTATTTCTGGGATTAAGAAATTTTCCAAGAAACACATACCTTCGAGTACAAGCAACGAATGTTTATATTCAAATGGTTGGCCTTGACGTTTTAAATTGTCGGCTTTTTGCCATTCTATATCGTTGATAATATATGCTTTAAGTTCACGTGCCAAATTATTTTGTGTTATTTTAGACACATTTGGGAGTATGCCAGTAGAATTTGGTCCAGCAAATTGTGCAAAAATCTGCAAGAATTTTTCAAACTCAGGAAATGTTGTTGGAATTTCTATTCCGAAATCCATTTCTTCGAGATATTTGCTTTCAGCCACATCGTTGGGTTGCAATTCTTGAGCGGCGTTGCTACCTGCGGGATAAAATTTGTAGCCTACTTCGCCAATTAGGTCGCTTGCCGATTTTATGTTGTCGCTTGCTTTTACCTTTTGTGGTGCAGAAAGTCCTTTGGATACTTCCGACTTGTTGTCTTTGCGTATTGAATCTTTTTTTATCAGTTTTATTGGTTGACTATTGCCCATTCCAGCACAGAAACATTTGTTGTAATAATCTGCGGTCATGCTTTTGCCTGGATAGACATCAAGCCAGTCGAAAAGTCGTCCGCCCTTGCCAAATGGTAGCAAATCTACAATTGAAATGCTGTTGTAGTTGTTTTCTTTTATGGTTTTGGCAGCAAGTTTACCGCTGTAAAACAATAAAAGTCCTGTTATATAGGCTGGTACGGCAAAAATTTGTGGACATGATTGGGACATTGCTCTATAAAATGCTTCAAATTCGCCTTCTTTTAACCTATCGAGAATGGCGTTGAGGTAGAATGGTGCTGTTTCGGGGTTTTCTGTTATGTTTTTTATGTTAGCCACTTTAAATTTGCAAGCGGGGCTTTCGTGAAATTTATAAACGGCATTTCTAAACTCCGAACTTCTTGTTATTACATTTATAAACATACCAGCGGCAAGTCGCATTGAACTTTGTTTGCATAGTTTAAATGCTCTTTCTGCTCTATCCATTGCCAACACCAATGCGTCGGATGTAGAACCACCTACATCTATACCGAGCATTAGGTTGTTGGCATCGAGGCTGACGTTGGTTAATGCGTAATTGCAAACGGCTTCGGCTTCGGTGCTTGGTGTATCGCTAACGGTTACGTTTTTACCTTCAACGGGAATATTTGCCAACTCGTTGTACATTTGTTGGTATTGTAATTTGTCGAAAGGCGAAAATGCTCCAGGGTAGCTCCAACGCAATTCTGATGGTATCATACGTTCGGCATAAAGGTCGGCAACAGCTGCAGTCCATACACTTTTTAAGAATGCTTTTTTCTTTTCTTTGCCTTCGTTGTCCGACAGCCATTTCATGTTGTGATGTAGTATTCCAGCGTTGGTTTTTATGGTTCTGTCGTCCATAGAATGTATAACGAGGTTGCTTTCAAAGATGGGAACGCCACCCGAAATTTCTTCTTGTCTCATTCCATCGGGAACATATTTGCGGTCGTGGTCGTGAACCCACGATTTTATTTGTCCGTTTTCTTGGGGTTCGTTTTGGAAGAAAAGCAACTCGTTGCGAGTGGCAGTTTTTTCGTGCCTTGGGTCGATGTTTTCTGCTCCAGATAGAAAAACGCGTCTATTTTTAAAGGTAATTGGTTCTACTTCGCCTCTGTTTTTGCGCGAAAAACTTAAACAACTATTGTTGCTACCAAAATCTATTCCCACTACCACTTCTTCAAAACCAGATTCGTGAGAAAAATCTTTTATTTTTTGAGAGTGGCTTTCGTCGTTTTTGATAATCAGGTAGCCGCAAACTTTATCTTTCCCATTAACGAGCGAGCGTATTTCTAATCCTGCAAATGGTTTGTTGCTACGGATTATTTCGTATGGAAAATTTTCGGCAGTGGCTATTTCAACTGGGTATTTTACAATGCGTTGAGCATCGAGGTCGCAGTCTTGGGGGCGATCTACGGCATATACAAGGTTTTTCTTGTTGTCGGTGAGATATTCGCCACTATCAAAACCTCCTTGTGCAGAATAGTTGCGATAAAATGGCACAAATTTTATATCGCCACTGTTGGACGGAAATTCGTTGTAGAGATAATATGCGTTCCAATTTTTAGATACAAAGTCTGGCCACATTATAACATTGCGAACTGCTCCTGCAAACGATTTTATTTTGTATTCCTTTATTATTGGGGTAAGTCTTCGTCCGTCAACGTGTAAATAAAGTTCCACTGCCACTTTGTTGCCGCTACGTATTACAGCGCGAAGTTCGTGTTTGTCGGGACCTGCAGGTGATACAAGGTCGCCAATTTTATTTTTAAATATGTTGAGTCCGTAACTACTAAGAGGAACAGGAAAATACCAAATTTTTCCAGCTTCGTTGGGGTCTAAGGCTTGAAGATAATAAACCGACGATTCGCTTAACGGTTGATATTCATCGGCTTGGATAAAGGTGTAGAGTATTTCGTCTTGCAACAGAAGTTTTTGAAGGTCAACGGCTTCTCCGCCAGATTCGGCATTGAAACTAAACATGCCATTGATGTAATACAAATCTTGTTTAACGCTGAATAATTCTTTGAATGGTTGAGCAAAATTGAGTTCGCTATCTAAAACACCTTCTTCTACTATTTCGTTGCCTTTTTGTTTAATTTCTTCCAACCAGTTTTTTAAGAATACAAACACTGGCGACATAGAAAGAGGTTCTTTGCCGTTGCGGTTAGTATTTATTTCTTTTTCAAAGTTTGGTAATTTTTGGACAATGTTGTTTGCTAATAGATATATTTTTTGGAGTTTCCCATTATCGAGGTTGCCATATTCCAACGGGTCGCAAAGTCGTCCATTTCTAAACCATGGTACATCGGGGCTATCTGGAAAGTTGGAATAATCAACTGCTGTAAAAAATATAGTATGTGGCGATGTTGCTCCAATAGGTGTATCGTTGTAATAAATTATTTGTACAAAAGGAGCTTCTTTTTTGGTTTCTTTTAGTTCTTTAGGATTACACCAAAGGTCGGAATCTTCAAAAAGCATATCGCCAAACGAGTTGGCTATATCGTATATTGGAGTGTTTTCGGATGACAATGGAAGTGGTTTGCCTATGCTTATGCGGTCTGGAAAAACAGCAACAAGTGCGAGTAAACCTTTCCATTCGGCTATAAGCGATTCGTAAAACCTTATTAAACCGCCTGTTTTTATATTTGCTTCTTTGCGGGTGTATTTAAATGCGTATGCAAAAACGTATGCACGTGCCCAAATGTTTGGCAGACCCGACACCATGAAATTGAGTATTTCTGTATCGATGTTATCGGTAAGTTCGCCAGTTTCTATACCTTGTATATATGGTGCGGCTTGGTCGAATAGTTGCCAACTACCTTGAGGGTTTTGTTTTTCGCCCGCCGTGCTTTTTATCAATAGTGCTTTTGACATGGTTTGCTATTTTTAAAATTTATAGAGCGCGTTTACTGTGTCGTACATGCGTTTGACGAGTTTTTCTATTTTGTATGTAATAGAAGTGTTGTCGGCTTGTTTAACAAATTCATCTTTAAACGAGTTGAATGGCGAGCCAAACAATCCAACCGAAAATTTGGCAGGTGTAATGTCGTCTTCGTTGTCGCGAAAGAGTTTTTTGTTGTATTCGTATTTTTTAAGTTCTTTAATGTTTGAAACCCCAAACAATGCTGGATTGAACAAAAAGTTGTCAAGGCCACCAGCCGAACGGTGTAATTGTCTAAGCCAGCCATCAGTAAGGTTGCCCTCATTATCGATGCCAAAATTGTATAGTTCAAAATATTTTTTTAATCCAGATACTTCTTGGGGCAAAATATCTTCGTAGCCAGAAATATTGTTTTTGGCAAGCATTCCGCTTTGTGCTGCTGCTGCAAAATCGTTAAAATCTGGATAAACAAGGTAAGAAAGCACTGTTAACGCAGCAAACTTTTTGGCAAACTCTTGAGTTTTTTCTGCTGGCGTAAAATCTTTAAAATCAATGCGTCCGTTGTCGTTGACGGTGCGATAATAATATTTAACATCTTGATGTTCTGTTCGCATTGTTTCAAGTTCTTTTTGCGACGTGTTAAAAAAGTCGTAGGCTGCTGATGCGGCTAATAACTCTATATAATGACTGTCGTTTTTTTGCAACGCACCACCTGTAACAGTTTCGCAAGAGTTGCTTTTGGTTTCAAAGTCGTTGTTGGGTGTGCCAAGCATGTAGAACTTTTGGTATGTTGTTCTAACAGTTTTGTCTTCGTTGTAAAACATCATTGCCACTTGTGAGTTTAGTGCAAAGTTTTTACTTGTTGCAACAACTTTTTGACGGCTTCGCAAACTATCGTCTGGCGGTGTAAATTTAAAGTATGCCGATAGCAATGTTGCTCCAAAACATGCTTTGCCAAGAGTTTTTCCCGGTGTAAGTATGTTGATGGCAGCGTTAAATGCTTTTGGAATAACTGGTATGGACGATGCTCCCGTTCCTCCAAATACCGAACCCATAACAAAAACCCTTGCGTCGCCTGTTTCTGCTGCATCGTAAATGCTTTGAATATATTGTGCAAGT
The DNA here is from genome assembly GCA_937877455.1 of uncultured Bacteroidales bacterium. GTDB lineage: Bacteria > Bacteroidota > Bacteroidia > Bacteroidales > UBA3824 > UBA3824. The sequence goes on along the minus strand of CALFIU010000088.1, from coordinate 12,435 downwards.
TTGCCATGTGGATTTTTGTGAGCCTCGTCTATTATGGAGTGATACATAAGTAAAGATCCCAAATGTGTTTGGGCGCGGTAGCCATGTTTGAGGTCAAATTCTCTAACCGCAGGTGTTAACAACACGCCAGCTAAGGCTTTTTTAGTTTCATCTGCATAGGCGTAGTTGGTTATGGTTTCAAAACTACCGTTTTTTACGGCATCGCTATAATCGGGCGTAAAGGTTGAAAAGTTGATTTTTGCACTAAAAAGTGTTTCGCTTAGTGGGTAATGCTCTTTATTGTAACCTTTTACCTTTTGATAGCAATCATCCACAAGGCTTTTTAATCGCGAAAAATTACCGTTATCGAGGTCGGTGTCGAGAGCAAGCATATTTATTTCGCAATTGTCGTACATGCCCATTGCACAAGTATGCACAAAAGCTTCTAAACAACGCATTCCTGTGCCGCCTATTCCTATTAAAAATAGTTGTGTTTTCATTACTTGGTGTTTTTCGGGTTAATGTGTTTGTATTTTTAATGGCTTGGAAATATTGTGCCGAATTTTCCGTTCTTGAATATTTTGCTGGCTACAAATCCAAACACAAAGTAGAGTATAGCTACTACGCCAGTGGCAATGGCTGTGTGTAGCAAAAACTTATCTTGTAGCAATGGTGTTGGTACAATTTGACTGCTAACAAAAAACTTGTTGTAACAGAAAAACGCTATTACGCCAATTATGCCTATAACGGCAAACCAAATGCGACGTTTTTTAGCATCTTGTGGATTTTTGCCACCCTCGTAGGCTACGGCCTTACTTACAAGCATGGCTATTGCAACAAAGACAAGTGCTGCTATGGCTGCAAAAACGTATGTGTTTGTTATTAATCCCTCTATTTGGGGAAGGTTGGTGTATTTAAATCCCATTTTTTATTTTAGTTTTTATAAGGTAATGTGTTGATGTAATATGTATAAATTGTTTTTCCTTCTGGGCGTGCGGCGTTGAGTGCTCCAAGTATGCTGTTGTACATACTACGGTTTTCTGATACTTGTTTGCCTTGCCAAATAAAGTTTCTAAGGTTGACATCGCTTGATTTTACTTCGGTGTTGCCAATGCAAACTGTTATGCGGAAAATGTTGTTTTCTTGGCTACTTAGTAGTTGGGTGTTAAGGTCTTTATTTATTTTGATGCAAACCTCGCCTTTGTTGGTAGAGGCTATTTTTTGGTTGAATGTGTCGTTGTCGAGAGTAAAAATACCTTTACATTCGTTGGCATTTGTTTGTGGTTTAAAAATTGTATCCTTTATAAGTTTACCTTGGGTATCATAACCGATTGGATTGCCCGGGCATACCAAAACTATTTGATTGTTGTCGTCAACTATTGGTTTGCCATTTTCGTTGGTGGCTGGCACGGGTGGATTGGCTTTTATTTCTTCAATGGTTATAAATTCGGACAACTCTTGGGTTATGTTTTCTACTTTTATGTTAATATTTTTTACTTTGTAAAACTCCATGGCAGAAAAATCTGCGTAAAGTTTGCTTGTTAGTGGTGCGCCTCCTTGAATTGGTTGCCCGTCGTTACCTGTGGCTGTGGCTATGTATTTGTAGAGGCTTGTCCACGGCGAGTATAGTTCTATATATTCCCAATTGTTGCCCAATATATAACTATCCTCGTTAAGACCAGCGTTTTGGTTAACTCCACCACTTTGGGAATTATAGTCTTTGGATATTTGCGTTGCATCGGCACAAAACGAAAAATGGCTATATTTTAGTTGCTTTGCTTCTATGGAGTTTTCGAGGTAGAACGAAAAGTCTGACGAAATGCCACTTTTCTGTTCGGCAAGGCTTTTGGGAACAAAAAATATGTAAAACAAATGTTTCTGTTTGCCTTGGTCGATGTGATCGGTAATAAAAAATTCTATTGTGTTGCCATCTTTAAGCCATTGCTCAAATTCCTCTCTTGCCCAAGGGTCGTCGCGTTCACCGTTTTCCCAAAGTTCGCCATCGGTAATAAATACGGCGGGTTGCTTTTGGTTTACAATCTGGGCTACTGCTTTGTTGAGTGGTGCATTGATACCGCCAAACTTTTTGGCATCTTTTATTTTTTTGTATAGTTCGCTTTTTTCTGCGTTTGCTATTTTGTTTATGTCAAATTTATCAACTTCGTAGAAATCGGCTTGAGATATTTTTAGGCTATTGATAAATAATTCGTAAAACGATGCAGTGTTTTTGTCGGCAAATGCCACTTTCATTCCGCTACTATAATCGAGATAGATGGCGGGATTACCATAAACTACGGTTTTTTGCGATGGTTGGCATGCCTCATGATATTTTTCTACCACTTGGTTGGGTAAAAATGTTTTCATGGGGCATGTGTTGCTGCCACAACTTTGCAATATAACTGCAATAGACAATATTGCAGGGGTGGCAAGTTGTTTTAAGGTTTTGAATTTCATGTTTTTCTTTGTTTTTTTTAACGGTAAAGGTATGTGTTTTTTTTAATTATACAAAAAAAAGGAATGTCTTTTTGGGACATTCCTCATGCAACTTTCAAACTTTCTTAGAGAACGAATCCGCCAAAAGGCCAATCCGTTTCTAAGGTTATTTGATGTTTGTTTTATCATCGCTTTCTGTGGTTGATTCTCCGTAGTTTTTACGGCGCATAAGCAGAATGTGTTTCATTCCAATTACGTCTTGGTCAACCTCTGCGATGAATTGTTGATACTCACTTTCGCCATTAACACGAGCCAATGCGTTGATGTTGTCAACCATCTCTTTGTAGGCTATGTTTAGCGCAAGCCTTTTAACTGGCGCAACGCCTATTATTCTGCTGCTTTTAATTGTGTGTCGCTCGGCATACTTTGTCAAAAACAGGTTGTACTGTTCTTTAAGTTTGTCGGCCGCTACGTCAACTAAAGCTAATTTAAGCGTTTGGGATCCGAGGCGATCGAGTTCGTTAAAAAGTCGTGCCACAATACCCATGCGGTCGTTAATAGGTTTCCTACGAGGATCGCCAATATCTACAACTATGTTATAGACTTTTTGGGCTGCCAATCTTATATCTTCAATTGATAGGCCAGTTGAAGTTTCGGCGGTGTCCTTTAGGAGTACCCAAAGTTTACATACCATCTTGTCGATGGTTTTTAGTTCTGCTGTCATTGTAACAGTTGAACTTACGATTAGCGCGGCTTTATAATCGGCCAGCGCACGCAGGAAGTTTTTTACTTCCATCGTTTCCACAGACAGCAACCTTGTTGCCTCTGCTACCCTGTTCTGAAACGACATGTGTTCGTCAAGTTTCAATCTCTCGGGATTTAAGTAACTAATTGTTCTCATAATTATAACGTTTTAAAATTACGATGCAAATATATAACAAAAAATTATAATATGCAAATATTTTGATAATTTTTTTTATAAAATATTATCATTTTAACATTATTTAACTTTTTACCCTCGTTATAACACTCTGTAAGCATGTTTGTTAATTTTAAATTTTTTTAGTATTGATAAAAAAATATCATTATTTTAAATGTAAAACTGTTTATAAAAACTGGTTTATTGTAGTTATTAATTGTTGTTTTGATATAATAAAAAGTTATAATTAAATATAATAAATAGTTTAAAAAATATAAATTTTCCAATGTGCAAAACGTCGTTGCAAAATTGCACGGGCGTTTTGCACATGTGCAAAATGGCGTTGCAAAACTGCACGGGTGTTTTGCACATGTGCAAAATGTCGTTGCAAAATTGCACGGGCGTTTTGCACATGTGCAAAATAGTGTTGCAAAATTGCACGGGTGATTTTGCACATTGAAAATTGGTATATTATTATAAGGTGTGAATAATTAAAAAATGTTTGTTAAAATTACCGCATAAATGGTATTTTTTGGGGCAAGAAACTATTTCATTTTTGCAATGCATCAAGGATAAAGTTATAAGTTAAAAATAAACATTGTATTAAACAAACATCAAAACATCGTTGGTTTTATGGAAACAAAAGTTAACGCTAATCTTAATGGCGTGCCAGAAACAATGTTGCTTACGCTTTATGCGCGTGCAAAATATTCTAAAAAAGAATCTGATTTTTTTTACGACCGTAAGTCTGTTGAAATTGCTGAGCGGCTTAATTATGATTTTTCTGCTGCTGATAGTGATGTTGCTCTCAACTATTTAACTCTTTCGCGGACAGTGTTGATTGACAAAATGGTTAAGGATTTTATTGTTTCTAATCCTGAGGCTACTATTATTAACATTGCTTGTGGGCTTGATACAAGGTTTTTTCGGGTTGATAATGGTAAAATTAATTGGTTTGACATCGATTTGGCAGAGAGTATTAATGTTAGAAAAAATTTTTTTGATAATTCTTTAAGGCATAGAATGATTGCGGCATCGGCTATGGATGAGGCTTGGGCGCGGGCAATTGGTGTACCACATGGTAATGTGCTTGTTATTATCGAAGGTTTGTCGATGTATCTCAACGACATTAGTATTCGTAAGATTTTTGGTATTATTAATCGTAATTTTGCTAATGCTGAGGTTTTTATGGAGATAATGCCTAAAAAACATGTTACCAAAAACCGTTACAAATCGGTTGCAACGGCTAATGCTAATTTTTCGTGGGGTGTTGATAGTGGTGAACAGTTAGATTTGGCGGGGTTTGATTGGCTTGGTGATTTTTCGGTTAATACGGTGCTTAGTAAAATGGGGTTTGCTTATAAACTTAAATGTTTGTTGCCGTATGCTTACAAAAATTCTGAAAAGATTGCTGTTTTTAAGTCTAATATTATTCAAAACTATGAGATAGTTTCTTCTTGTGCATCGGGGGTGTAAGCAAACAATTTTTGCTTTTTTGTGTCAACATTTTTTTTATTTTTATTTTTTTTATCTTTATATTGGCAGTTGAAAATTGTTATATATATAAGGTGTGATGTTTAAAATTTTACATACTTCAGATTGGCACATGGGCAAAAAACTTGCTGGCTATGATCGTAGCGACGAGTTTGAAGAATTTTTTGCTTTTTTAAAGAATGTTATTTCGCAACGTAAGCCTGATGTTTTGCTAATATCGGGCGATGTGTTTGACACTGGTAGCCCATCAAACGAAACGGCAAAACGTTATTGTAGTCTTATGGTGGAGCTACATTGTGAGTTTCCTTGTTTACAGATTGTTGTTACAAGTGGTAATCACGATTCGCCGTCGTTTTTGGATATTAATGCCAAGGTATTGGAATATTTTTCTGCTGTGGTGTCGGCATCGGTGGAGTATGTTGATGGTCAGATATTTTGGGAGGGATTAATAAAAGAAATTAAGGTTTCAAACCAAGTGGCGGCTATTGTTTGCGCAGTGCCATATCTTAGGGCGGGCGATTTGAGGCGCGTTGGCGAAGATGCTGGTATAAAAGAATTTTTTGAGATATTATATCAACATGCCGAAAAGGTGCGTGGCAATCGTAATATTCCAATAATTGCTACGGGTCATTTTACATCGTTGGGTGTAACCACAAGTGACGGCACTGCCGCAGTGGGTGGTATGAGTGGTGTTGATACAGATAGTTTTCCACCTTTCGATTACATTGGGCTTGGACATATTCATAAGGCTCAACGCTGCGGAACTCGCGAAAATATTCGTTATTCGGGTTCGCCAGTGGCTTATTCGTTTGCCGAAAAAGCTATTATAAAATCGGTTACAGAAGTATGTTTTGATGGTAAAGATGTTTTTAATATTGAAATAGTTGATATTCCTCAAACGGTTGAATTATTGATTATTCCGCCAGAACCCGGCGATATGTTTGAGGTTGAATTTGCGTGTAAGTCTTTGCCAGATGATAAGGATTTTTTTGTTGAGGTTAATATAAAACCAGAATTTAAAACACCAGAAAATAAAAGTCGCGTTATCAACGAGTTTTTGGCAGGGAAAAAAGCTCGTTTTTGCAATTGGCATTTTGTTAAACAAAAGAATTTTGACGATATTTATTATGGTCATCAAGGCGTTGATGCTCATGAATTTAAAAACGCCAATCCGTTGGATATAATTTCGCAGATATATAAACGCAATTATTCTAAAGATTTGGAACCTAAATATTTAAAAATGCTTAACGAGATACTTGAACAAAAATAATAGCGTTGGTATTTTGACGTTGTAATTTTTGGTTTAGTGGTTATGTATAATATATAAGGTGTGTTTTTGGGTTTATTTTTAACAAAAGTAGTTTTTGCGGAGCAATTTCAATTAGGATATTAAAAAAATGAAGATACAAAAAATAATTATAAAAAATCTTGCATCTATACCATGGGCAGAGATTGACTTTACAACAGGTTCGTTAAAAGATTCGCCATTGTTTATAATTAGTGGCGAAACGGGAGCTGGTAAAACCACCATAACCGATGCCGTTTGCCTTTCGTTTTACGGACAATCGCCAAGGTTTGCAGATGTTTCGGGCGACAAACTTGAAATTCTTGGTCTTACAGGCAAAAATTCGGGTATGGCTATTAGCGACCGTCGCAATTTTATGCGAAAAGGCACGGGAGAGGCTTATGCCGAAACGGTTTTTGAGGGCGACGATGGCAAAGTGTATAAGGCTCAGTGGCTTGCACGTCGCGCTAACAAAAAGCCTGATGGTACATTTCAACCTGCTGTTAACACGTTGTTTAGGTTTGAAAACGATGTGTTTGTTCCGCTTAACGAAAAACAAAAAGAGTTTGAAGAAAAAATTATTGCGCTTACAGGTTATGATTATCAACGGTTTGTAAGGTGTGTGTTGCTTGCTCAAAACCAATTTTCTAAGTTTCTTAACGCCAAGAGCGACGAAAAAGCCGATATATTACAAATGCTTACAGATACTTCGGTATATGAAAAGGTGTCGATGAAGATTTTTGAACGTAGAAAAATTGAATTTGAAAAACTTGACCGGTTAAAAGAAAGGGTAGGGGAGATGGTTTTTCTTTCTGATGAGGAAATTGCAGAAAAGAAAATTCAGATAGAAAATTGTGCAAAAAAAGAAAAAGAATTACATGCCGAGTTGATTGATATACAGCAAAAGATTAGTTGGTTTAAACAACTTGCAGCGTTACAAGCCGATGTGGAAACGCGCCAAAAAGAATATAATGTAGCCTTAGAAAACTATAATCAAGCTGCGGGTTTGCGTACCAAGGCTGCTGGTATTAAGTTGGCATTAGAAAAATTTAAAACACCGTTTGAACATCTTGAAAAACTTCGTAATCAACGAGATAGAATAGAAAGCGAATATTTATCAATAGGTAGGGATGCTGGGCTAATATTTTGTGGTGTTAAAAAACTAAAATCAACACTTATTGATGTACGTGCTGGGCTTGCAAAGGCAAAGCAAGAGTTTGACGATATGCAAGGTTTGTCGGGAATTTACGAAAACATACAAGCAATTTCGGCAGCGTTGGACAATCTTGAAGCGTTGGAAAAAAATATTGACCAAACTAATTTATCAATAGAAAAACTTTCGCAATCGAAAAAGGATTCGCTGTTGGATTTGGAAACTCAGAAAAAGCATGGTCAAATAGCCAGCGACAATTATAACAAAGCGGTTGAGGAGTTGACAGTTGAATCATCAAAGTTGGAAGGTTGGGATATTTCTAAGTTGCAAGAGCAAAATAATGCGCTAAGTACAAGGCTCAATGCGTTGAAAGGAGCTGGCGAGATATTCTCGTTGATAGATAAATATAATGTCGATTTGTTAGCACTCAACAAGCGTTGTGACGAAAAAGAGAAAAAATTAGGAGAGTTGAAATCGTCTATTGCTGAAAATTCAAAAAAATTGGAATTGGCTATGGCGGAGTATAACATGGCAAAGCTAAGTTTGAACAACATGCTCAAGATTTCGTCGGACGATTTAAAAAAGGAACGACAAAAACTTCGCGAGGGTGATGAATGTCCGTTGTGCGGGTCAAAAAATCATCCGTTTTGTTCAGAAGGAGAACAAGTTATCGACCGTATGCTTGATTCGGCACAACAGTTGGCAGTTGAAAAAGAAAATGCCAAAAGTTTGTTGGACAAAAGTTTAGCCGCCGACAAAAAATTATTAAACGAAATAACTTTAGAGTTGGAAAAACTTCAAAATGAAGAAAAAAACAAGGTTGTAGCGGAGTTGGAGAAACAGACTTTGCGTAGAGAAAAAATGCGTGTATATTTTGGATTTCCAGAAAATTGCGATTTGCAAGTGGCGGTTGCAAATGAAACTAAGGTTTGCACAGAAAAAAAACAAGAACTTGAAAAAAATATATCTTTTTTCAATAGTCAAAATACTATAATAGAGAATAAAAAACGTGATTGCGATACAAAAAAAGATGTTTTGCAAAAAATAGTTGCAAAAATTTCGGATATTGAAAACAATGTTAAAACGTTGTCTGCAATTATTACCGAAAAAGATGGAGCTTTGCAAAAAGATTTGTTGGATAAAAAAAGTGTTGTTTCTGTACTTGGAGGTTATTACGGAGATAGTGAATTTTGGTTAGAAAAGTCGCAAAGAAAAAAAGAAAAATTTTGTGATGGCGCAAAACGTTTTTCAATGTTGAAGGAAAAAATTGTAGAACTAAATTTGGAGTTGAAAAAACTTGAGGATATTGACGCTCAATGTTCTAATGTTGGCGATTTGGAAAAACATTATCCGCAAGTTTCGGGAGAAATGTTGTCGATTTTACCCAAGGATATTGAGATGTTGCCAATAAAAATTGCATCAACATTACAAAATGCCGAAAACAAAAATGCTGAACGCAATAAAAACAATGCTGAAATTTTGGTTATAACAGAGCAGATTAATAATCTAATTTTACAAGAAAACCAAAAACAAATAGAAGAACAACTTACGTTGGAAAAAATTGAGAGTTATTTGGCAGTGGGAGAGTTGCAGCGTGAAGACATTTTGAAGAAAATTCGCAATATTGACAATTGTTTGTTAGAAAGCCAAACGGTATTGAAATCGTCGCAAGAAAATTTTGAAAATCATAAACAACAAAATCTTGTGTTGCTCGAAACCAAAAGCCCGTCCGTTCTCGAAAATGATTGTTCAATCGTGCAGTCTCAAACATCGGATAATGCCGCCATTAAAGCCAAACTTGCAACTCAACTTGAAGAAGATGCAAGTAAAAAAGTTGATTTTGAAAAGTTAAAAAATCAGATGTCGGAGCAACAGTCAATTTTTGACGATTGGAATTTTTTGAACGAAAACTTTGGTTCGTCAGATGGAAAAAAACTCAAACGCGCCGCGCAGACGTTTACATTGAAAATTTTGTTGGAAAATGCCAATATAAGATTAAAAAAAATAATGCCGCGTTATAGTTTATTTTCGCCGCCCGGAACACTTGATATTCTTATTACTGATAGAGAAGAAAACGCGCCGCGTCCTGTTTCAACGGTTTCGGGTGGTGAAAGTTTTATGTTGTCGCTTGCTCTTGCCCTTGGACTTAGCGATATGATGCAGGCAGGGAAGGGAAGTGAAACTTTGTTTGTTGACGAGGGTTTTGGGACGCTTGATTCGGCAAACCTTGCCAAAGTAATTTCTATGCTTGAAAAATTGCACCTTCAAGGACGAAAAGTTGGAATAATAAGCCATGTTAGGGAATTGCAAGAGCGTATTCCTGCTAAAATAATGGTAGAAAAATGTCAGGGCGATAATACAAAAAGTGTTGTAAGAGTTGTATAAAAACAGTCGGAAAGTCATGACCCTTTCCGACTGCAAACTTTACCAAATTATTAACTAAATCTACTACCTCAAAGAAATCAAATCTCATTGTATTTTACGCATATAGCATAAAAAAGTTGCGTATTTGTTTTTTTATAAATGTTAAAATCAGTTAATAAAACTATACATTTTAAACCTTTTTATAAAAAAAAGGTTAATGTTGTATAGTAAATAAAAAACTTGCGGCTTGCTCTTATGGTTAAGCTATCTCTTAAAAAATAATAAAACAAAATGCGTAACAGATTTTTTATTTTAGTTCTCTTTGTTTTAACATTGTTTGTAAATAATGTTTATTCGGCAGATCCAATAGCTAACGGTTCTGTATCGGGCATTGTAGTTGATGCAAAAACCAATCAACCAGTAGAATATGCTTCTATGGCTATTTTTAATAGTAAGGATTCTTCGCTTGTTAACGGAACAATTACCAATCACGAAGGAAAATTTAAGGTAGATGGTATTCGTGCTGGAAATTATTATATATCAATAAGTTTTATCGGTTATGAAACGCTAACGTTAAGTAATATATCATTAGCCGCCAATGAGCAAAAAAATCTCGGAGCAATAAAACTTTCACCTTCCGACCAACAAATAGACGAGGTGGAAGTAACAGCAAAGAAAAATTTTGTTGAGTATAAAATAGATAAAAAAGTTGTAAACGTAGCCACCTCTATAAATGCTGATAATGGAAGTGCAGCAGATGCGTTAGAAAACGTTCCGTCGGTTGATGTTGACATAGATGGAAATGTAACTTTGCGTGGAAGTAGTTCATTTACAGTGCTTATAGATGGAAAACCTACCGCACTTTCAGCCGATGAAATACTTAAACAAACACCAGCTGCTTTGGTTGAAAATATCGAAATTATAACAAATCCATCGGCAAAATATGATCCAGAAGGTTCTTCGGGTATTATTAATCTTGTAATGAAGAAAAATAGGGTACAAGGTGTAAATGGTGTTGTTAATCTTGCGGCAGGAAATCAAGGTCGTTATGGTGGTGATTTTATGCTTAATTTTAGAAAAAACAAAATAAATTATTTTGTTGGTGGACATTATAATATGCGTGGTTTTAATTTTAATAGCGTATCAAATCGAGAAACATACAACACCGACTACACAAAATTTGTAAATCAATCCACCCATAACGAACGTCGCTTTGGCGGTGGTGGCTTAAAAGCTGGTCTTGATTACTATGTTACCGACAATGACATTATTTCCATAACAGCCGAAACTGGCATCTTCGGTTCTGAAATGGATGGAAAAAATAGTTATGATAATTGGTTTGAGCAACTTCCAGAACATAATATCTACGACGAAGAATATGTATTTAGCATTGAGGATAACGAGGACGATGTGCATTATGTAAATGGTTCTGTATCATATCAACATAATTTTTCCAAAACAGGACATAAAATTAATTTCAATGGTTTTTATTCTTTCGACAATCGTGACGAAGAGCAGAATCTTGGTCAAAATGTTTTTAACGATGTTAATAAAACAGATTTAAAGTTGACAAGTGGACACCAAATATTTAACAATCGAGATAATAATCGTGCTCGTATAAATATTGACTATACATTGCCTATAACAGAAGAAACTAAGTTTGAAGCTGGTATGCAAGGCGAATACACAATGGCTACCACCGATTATGATTACTATGATTTAAAAAGTGATGCTTATGTGGTAAATGATGAATTTACCAACGATGTAAAATTCAAACGTTATATAACAGCATTATATTCAACCTTTGCAACCACACTTGGAGGATTCGGATTCCAAGTTGGACTACGAGGTGAATATACATATAGGCTTGTAGCGGCATCAACCGATTATGACATCAACCGTTTGGATTTGTTCCCATCTTTACACATTTCTCGCAATTTGTCGCATGGTCAGTCGTTGCAATTAGGTTATTCACGAAGGATACGTCGTCCTTGGGAAAATTTTCTCAATCCATATCCAATGTATAGCGACGAATATACACGTCGTATAGGAAATCCAGAACTGAAACCTGAGTATTCTGATGCTGTAGAACTAAATTATCAAAAGAATTTTGAAAAGGCTTTCCTTGCTCTTGAAACGTATTATAGACATACAACAGGGCGGATGGAAGATGTTAATTATCTTTCAGATGGAGATATTCTTATTTCTCGATTTGAGAATCTGTCTGACAACAATTCTTTTGGAGCAGAATTTTCTGCTAATATTGACCCATTTAAGTGGTTTAATATTAATGCAAATATAAACGTTCAAAAATATTATATATCAGGAAGTTACAATGGCGAAGACCTAAGCGAAGAAGGTTCGTCATGGCGTACAAAGGAAACATTTTCTTTTACACCAACAAAAAATACCAAATTCCAGATAAATATGCGTTATCGAGGAAAAGATAAAACCCTTATAGCCTCTAATAAAGGCAATTTTGAAGTAGGTGCTGCATTACGACAAAGTATATGGGGGAAGAGAATAACATTGAGTGCCGACATACGAGATATATTTAAATCAAGACGCAATTCCTCAACAACCATTACAGATACATACAAGCTATTTTCTAAACGATACAGGGATGCACCTGTCTATTCATTTGGAATAAGTTATAAAATCAACAATTATAAAGATAAATTTATACCAGATTCAGGAGATGCGTCATACGGAACCGACCAATCTGTAGATTTTGAATAATTTTGAATCTCCTCAAATCATTATTTTATCCGATAGACATTTATATAAGATTCTATCGGATAAATATAA